>QKMY01000045.1 GCA_003242895.1 Candidatus Margulisiibacteriota bacterium | reverse complement strand
CAGAAGTACATTAATTCTTGTTGAACCGCCGTATACGGAACCGTACGTACGGTGGTGTGAGAGGTCGGTAGGTGAATTAATCACCTACCTCCTACTCGATCTTCAGCTATAAGATTGTTTTTTTTATCTTCGTCTATAATAAAAGCTTCATTAAAACCAGTAAGTATTCCCCTATAAAGTTGCCCTTTAATAAGATTACTGAGCGGTATCCCTTTCTGTTTCAGTTTTTCTTTTAATGTCAAAACCCTTTGGTTTTCAAGTATCCAATTCTCTATAGACAATGCCGAAATTGGCATTATAAAGCCTCGTTCCTTAACAACATTTGATATATTGGCTATTTCTTTTTCGGTCTTTATTGTAATTGCTGTAAAGTTGCCATTTGGCATAACCTTTCTTGAGACAAGTACGATCGAAGGGTCAGTAGCGGCTTCAAAAACAGGCAGTTCTCCGAAATCTATTATGATAATAGGCGCGGCTTTTTTTGTAAGGAGTTCTCTTGTATTTTTTCCATAACTAGCACGCATAAATTTATTAGACGTAATATAACACAGGCATCCTGTTGAGTTTGTTAAAGCAATTCCTTTTTGTATAAAATAAGTGTATAAATCAGCAGTTCCGCAATAAAAGCTACTGTATACTTTTTTTAGGGCTGGTTTAATATCGGTTATCTTCCCACTTGTTACATAAGGTGGATTAGCAATAACTATATTGAATCCGGCTTTATTGCTAAAAACCTCAGAAAAAACAGTTCTGAAATCGAAATTAACTTCATAACCAAAATTTTTTAAAGAATTTTGGTAACGTAAGTTGATTTTCCCGTCTATTTGTTTCTTTAAATTTATTTTCTTAGTAGGGTTTGTTTCATTGGTGAAAGCATCTTTTAAAGATTCAATTTCTTTAGTAATCGCGGATTCCCAATTATCAGGAAAACCTATTAATGTGTTGCCACAGACAATTTTGTAATCTAGATTGGGCAGTGGTTTAATATTATTAATTTCATCCTCATCAACCACCAGTGACAACCATAGCCGCAATTTAGCAATTTCTACCGCACCATGGTCTATATCTACTCCATAGAGGGAATGTTCAATACAAGCACGCTTAAATTGGTACATTGACCTGTTCCCTGTTTTAATGTACGGATTCAGTGCATTCCGGGCTCTCACAATTTCACTCATCATGCCGACGGGGAAAGCTCCTGACCCCACAGCCGGGTCACAAACAGTGATAGAGGACAGTTTCTGGTCTATAATATCAGCATATTTACTGATACTTACTGGAAGCAATGAGATATAATCTGTACTTTTCTGCTTGCCTTCAGTTATTTTTTGCTCTTTTAATAACGCGATTTCTTCATTTTCAATTAGCTGTTCACCAAAGTAGACAAATTTTTCTATATCTTCTTTAAGAATTTCAGGTGATGTGTTATGTGTAATAGTCAGATCCAATTGTCCTTTTTTTACCATGTTATCAAGCATACTATATTGAGCATTACCCATTTGTTCATAAGCATTAATGCCATTTAATTCAGTAAACAGATAATTAATAAGGCTTTGCTGACACATATAATGAACTATTTCCCGTGGAGTATAATAGACTCCATATTGCTTATTGAATTTGCTCTCTTCGCCTTTTTTTCCGCTTTTTAAAGCTCGTAAGTACTCCTGAAAATTATCTGGCCGGATGGCATTAAACTTTTCATAAGCTTTACCGAGTAATTCCGGGTCTATAGCTACTTCTTTTTCCAAGGGTTCATCTTCTTTTACCGTAAAGTTATACCGGTCAAAAATGTCCAAGATTCCATTGCCGGTATAACCTTCCTTAGTTTTATTATCATTAGAGAAAAGTTCATTAGATAATAGGATATCCGTGTGTACCCAATCATAATTATTAAGCGGGTCAAATAGTCCGCCATTTAAAAAGGGAATTTTGCAGTTGAAACGGCTGTAATAACTATCATCGTGATTTCGGTCAATCCTAAGCGCTTCATAAAAAAGCGGCTCCAGGATATCATTAAAAAAATTATTGTAAAGTTCGTGTTTTTTTTCAAATAGTTCCCGAAGAAAACCTTTTGAACCGGAACCCCATTCACCGTCACGAGATACTCCGAACCAACCTTTTTTTTGCAAATAATATAAAAAAATTATTTGTCCAAGCAGCTTTTTTGCTAGGTCGACAGTGTTGACTCCTTTTTTCTCAAAATCATCTTTGATTAATTTATCTTTTTCAATAATTCTATCAAATTCTTCTTTAGTCCAGATAAACAGATCGCGATATTTATTAAAAAATTCCGCTGTAACAGACTCAATATTAAAAGCCTTTTCAAGATCATCCAATGTTGGATTATTTTTGTCATCCTGTACTAAAGAAATAAGCTGTTGTTGGGCTGTATGGTTAGGCTCGTGTATACCTACCAAGAATGAATATCTTTTAGACGGGGTAAATTCCTCCGTGGGTTTATATTTTCCTTCGTCAGTTTCAATTAGTTTATAGTCAACTTTTACAAAAGAGAATCTCCAATCCTCTTTGTTATCCGTATAATATGCGACAAGCGCAGACGATTTGCTACCTCTGGACTTGAGATAATCTGCAACAAAATTACGTTGCATTGTCCTGGCACGTTCAAGGGAGCTTTCTTTTACCAGATGCACAGTTAATACATCCAGTACATTTCCCTCTGGGTCTGTATATTGGCATAGCCTTTTGTATTGTTTTATATATGGCTTAAAAGCATCTTTTATATACTTGCCCTGACATTGAAGAGCTTTTTCTTCATTTGCTTCGTTGAGTAAATTAACAATAAAATGTTTGAATTTGACCTCATCAAATTCTTGAAATGTTTCTGTAATTATTCTTTTGGCTTCGATTTCAGAGGGCATTTGGTTCTTCCTTTAGATACAGGGATAAAATTATCTCTCTTTTGTTAAAAACTGGCTCTGATGAAGAAGCAGGACTATTGTTTATTTTATGCAGATAGCTTTTTAAAATTGCGTAAGCCTTTATTGGGTTGTTTTCTTTTTCCAATTCCTGTTTCAATACCTGTATCTTCTTTTTTGGGACAGTCCCCATTTTAAGAGCCTGTATTGTATCCCGTAAGTATTCCTCGTCCTCTTCAGTAAACTTAGAATACTTTCTAATCGTTTCTATATATTTAATGACAAAACTTGCATTCGACCTTCCACCTTTTGTCTGTTCAGTATCATTTATTTCATCGGATGTTATCTCTTCAAAAGCCTGCTTATTCTTGTCTAACAGCTGGTAGTAGTCTCTTGGCATAGTGATTCTCTGTGCGTCATTACTGCATAGAAAATAGTCAACGGCAACTAAGAAATCAATTTCATTCGCTCCTCCACCGGAGGCATTCGTATAAAATTTCTTCAATTTCCCCTTACGGAAGAAAGAGATCAAACTATTTGGCAACAAGTTGCTGTGCCTTGCAGTCCTTGCCTTTTTAGGCATTCTTTTTATCCGTTCATATAGTTCAGGCTGTTTGTCCCTTATATTCCTTATAATAGAAAGATATTCCAGCTCAGACTTGCTGTTGTCGTCTTCTCCTTCAAAGGTTTTTTTGTTATTTAACTTATCGTAGAGTGTACTACCAAATAAATTATGAGAACTGATAACTTCTTCTTCTGTTAAGTATTTTGAATCTTCTCCCAATGTATCGTGAAAAGCTTGCAGCTTGGTCTTTATATTTGCTTCCAATCCTAGATGTTCGTCAGAGTGGCTGGTAGGGAAAAAGTTATAGATGTAAATTTTGCCGTGTTTTGTTCCGACTCTGTTAACCCTGCCCACTCTTTGCAAAACCCTGGTCGGGTTCCAAGGCAAATCATAGTTAATAAGTACATTTGAACGGTGCAGATTAATACCTTCTGCTAATACATCCGTTGTAATAAGGATTTTAATTGTATCCTTTTGATCTTTATCTTTAGGATCGAAGTTTTCTTTTATTATGGCTCTGGAAGTTGTCGTATTATGGCTCTCCTGCTGGTAATAACCACCTGAACTTGAATAGAAAAATACATGATCTTTGTATAGCATTGAGAGATTGTTATATATATGTTTGCCTGTTTCCATAGACTCAGTGAATATAATTAATTTGCCTTGTTTTAGAATAGGGTCCTCTTTAATGCTTTGAATAAGCTTTTCTAACTTGGGGTCATAATCTATGGAATCCCAAAGTTTTTTCATATTGGTTAAAAGAGTCAAGTCCTGAACAATTAATTTGATATATTCTTTTTCAAAATCACTGCTTTTGTACTGTGTGACCTTTTCTTCCTCTACAAGCTTCAGCAATTCATCTTCATTGTCATTGTCCAGAAAGTCATAAACATCAACTTTTTTGCTGATATATACTGTTCCGCTGTTGAACATTTCAATAAACTTCTCGTGAGACTGAATAAATCTGTTTAGTGTCTTTTTAAAAGCAAAAAAACTGCTTTCCAATCGTTTAACGATTATCGATTTCATAAATCCGCCGATATTCTTCTGCTGTTGCTGTGTAAATGCTTCCGCTTCTTCTTCTAAGTACAGCGCGGGAGTATATCTGGCATAACTGAACCTCTTAAGTTGCTCGATGGTTTTATTAAATACCTGTTCAAGCTGACTATCAAAGGTATATATAAAGCGTTTAGGACTTTCTATGTCTGGGAAAAATAAACCCTGTTTTTGTATATCATCATTAAAAAACTTAACAACATCTTTTCTAGTTCTTCTAACCATTATATATTTAAATATCTGTTCCCTGATATCTGCTGATATTCTTTTAACATTATCTAAATATTCAGGGTCTGTTCTGTTATATTGTTTAAGGATATTTGCTTGCTTTTTAAAAAATTTCTCAAGGTCAGCGACCCCAGGTATACTGCTTTTTTTCGGGGCTTGAAAAAGCTTTAATTGAGCGAGGATATCATCCGGCTTATTATTCAGTGGAGTAGCTGATATTAGCACTACTTTTTTGCCATTACAGATTTCATGTAGTTTTGTATACCCCATAGTCATTTCATTCCTAAATCTATGGGCTTCATCAATAAAAACATAGTCATATTTTTCTGAGTTAATTTTTTTTATTTCATCAAGTTTACCTAAAGATTTAATTATAACTCCACCAATTTTAAATTCATGGAATGTCTCCTGCCAGTATGATTCAAGCACGGGAGGACAGATAACCAGAATACGACCGGTAAGTTGCTGTGCAAGCAGTGCCGCAATATAGGTTTTCCCGAGGCCGACAACATCTGATAAAAAGACGCCGTTATAAGCCTCCAATATCTTTTTTGCTGTTATAACGGCTTGTTTCTGATAGTCCAACTCCATAAAATTATCAGGAACATATTTGGCTGCACCATACTCTTCATCAGTATTGATATCTTCTTTAAAGTATTCATAAAGCATCTTAAGATAAATATCATAAGGAGTTATTTCATCATTAAGCCAAGTTTTAGTATTTATTGTCTCTACATACGTATCTGATATATCGACAGACTCTGCCCATAAAGCTTCAAACTGCGCAAGCGCATAATCTACATCGGGCTTGTTTTTTAGTTCTACATTAAATTCTCTTTGTTTTACTAACCCGGAATCGGTAAAGTTGCTTGAACCAGTGACTACGCTACCATATACAAGGCTCTGGATTTTCTGGTCATATCTCATGGCATATAATTTTGCATGTATATTGCCGAAAGGATAGGCTTTTATTATGAGCTTGCCTTTTTTAATAAATTCGATGAATTTTAATATTCCCTCTTCGATGTTGAAATTGTCATCACTGGAATCAAGCTCTTCGGTAAGTTGCTGTGAAAAACTATCTTTGGTTTGTTTATGTGAGTAAAATAAGCTTTCTTGTGCCTGCCCAATTAGCTCAACAGTTCTTTTGTCAGCATTGATTCCAACAAGTATCCTAATTTGTTCAGTTGTTTCAAGCGACTCGTATAACTGATAGAAACCCGAGGTGCGAAAGTATCCGACCAATACATCAAAAAACTGAGTATATTTCAATGATTGCTTGAAACGTTCCAGTAATGTTGAACCAGCTTCATTTGTAAAAAAAGTTAAATCTGTTGTAGTCATAATAATCCAGTTTATGTAAGGGAATATAATATATACATATCTTAGCCTATTTCTCCATTATTATAAATAATAAATGTATTTGCAACAAAAAATGGAGGTAGAACTTTTGCCTGAAATTGTGTTTTCCCTATACAACCCGCAACCTGCCGTCCGTGGCAGGGTATGAAAAGAAAGCGTATGGAACCTAATGGATGAAAGGGCCATGAGACCAATTTGTCATTCGGGTTGGAAGTGACTATGGGGTGCAAGTAGGTAACGAAACGCATCAAGTACCGTAGGAGCGATTATGTAAGCCGTAACGAATAGTGAACCCTTATTAGCCTCGTTAGAAAACGGTAGTGGCCAATCTATCCTGTCGGACGAAGCCTGAAATCATAGTGGAAGAAATGACAGCGAGCACATTATGAACTACCCGGGGTGTAACGGGATGGCGTGCATAAGAAGGTGACATACGAACTTTTGAGATCCTAGCAACAGGGATTGGTAATCCCGCCTGCCACGGATGGAATACAGGGGTGTTAGGAAGTCGGAGATGCTCATAGTAGTGATGATGGTTAAGACAACACAACTTAGCCGTAACGAAGGAGCATTGCTGTACTCAAAGATTTCAAAGAAAGGAAGAACGTTCAGATTGACGAAAGGAAGTAGTCTACAAAAGAATAAGAAGCGGTCAGAAAAGACTGACGAAGAAAGAGTTCGAGACTTTCAGAGAAAACTATATCTAAAAGCCAAGCAGGAAAAAGAGTTTCGGTTTTATGTGTTGTATGACAAGGTAAGTTTGGGATATGTATTGCGGGAATCGTATCGAAGAGCAAAAGCAAATAAAGGAGCACCTGGAGTAGATGGAGTAACGTTTGAGGAAATAGAACGCACAGGGGTAAAGAAATTACTCTAAAGTTTTCGCTTTAACAAAGGGTTCAAGCTATCTAAAGAAGATTTATCGTTACCCCAAATACTTCTCAAAGGTTTCCTTATTCCAGTTGAGCTGAGTAGCTGCTGTCTGTGTCGCTGCAATAAGCAAAGCCTCGCTTAATTCCTGCTTAGTTGCACCTGCTGCAAGTGCTTTCTTAAGGTGACTATGGGTACAATGGGAACATCTCATAACAGAAGCAACCACAAACTTTATAATTTCTTTTGTCTTGGTATCAAGTACACTTTCACTATCGTTGACAGCTTTCAAATTCTCTAATGCTTGCCCGATTGATGAATCTTTTGCATACCATTGTATATTAGGCATTGTGTTTTCCTTTCAGTATACTTTTGATGTACTTAACTGGTATAAGTTTTATCAATATCCAATCTCATATATTTTCTTCAATTTTTCGATGATATAATCAATATCTGCTTTTTGTGTGTATTTGCCGAGGCTAAACCTAACAGCCCCCGCTGCTTCCCGTTCTGTAACGCCCATTGCAGCAAGTACAGGAGATACAGTTGCCTTGCCCGAATGGCAAGCTGAACCAGTCGAGGCTGCAACACCATCTAGTTTTGTTATTATATCCATTCCGTTATAGCCAAGAAAACTTACATTGACTGTATTTGGCAACTTGTTAACCGGATGCCCGTTCAATTTTATTTTCCCAGGGAACCGACTATTGAGCATCTCCCAAAAGTAGTCTGCAAGGTCTTTTATCTTATTAATGACCTGGGCATTGTTCTGGGCGATCTCACACGCCTTACCGAGAGCCACATCAAATATTACGTTTTCCGTTCCTGCCCTTCGCCCGCTTTCTTGTCCGGCACCATGAATAAGTTGTTCGAATGGAACACCTTGCCTTACATACAATGCCCCGATGCCTTTTGGGGCATACAGTTTGTGACCTGCAATAGTGAGCATATCTACCCCCAACTTTTCCACTTCAGTTGGTATTTTACCGACAGATTGAGCCGCATCAGTATGAAATAAGACCTGATGCTTTTTACATATAGCCGATATTTCCTGTAGCGGTTGAATTGTTCCTGTCTCATTATTGGCATGCATTATGGTTACAAGAATCGTTTTATCGGTAATGGAGTCTTCCAGCTCCTTTAGCTTAACAGTACCATATTTATCAACAGATACATAGGTAACGTTGAATCCCATCTTTTCTAGATACTTACAAGGGTTAAGTACAGAAGGGTGCTCTATTTGAGATGTAATAATGTGATTGCCTTCGCTTTTTAGAGTGTTTGTGATACCTTTGATGGCTGTATTGTTGGATTCGCTTCCACAACTGGTAAAGATAATTTCATCCGGTGCAGCATTGATAAGCTGCGCAACACTTATTCGAGCTTTATCAACGGCAGCCTTGGCGGTTAATCCGTATTCGTATGTACTTGAAGGATTTCCAAAGTTGTCTGAAATAAATGGAGCCATCGCCCGTGCGACTTCCGTATCTATTGGAGTTGTAGCATTATAATCAAGGTAGATCATATTATTCTCCTCTAGTTTGCGTTAATGTGTATACTCTATCAATCGCACGGATTCTCCAATCTTTCTGCGGATAGCTTGTACCATAGTCTCAGCATGCGGGCATGCAAAGCCTATTGGGTTTCCCCTGGTGATACATGAGGCTAAAGCTATCGTGTCGGCTCCCCGTTTCACCATTTCAGCGGCTCTGGTAACCGCCTTCTTTCCTGGGCAGCCTCCGCACGTGTTTACTCCAATTAGCTCTATCTCTTCCGGCACACCTTCAAAAGCTAATTTCTTTTCCCTCATAACCTTGAAATCAGTTGTTCCGGGGCACATATCTTCTGTTTGAAGACAACGAATAAGACCTACTTTCATATTAGTTACTCCTTCTCGTTATAGTTTCTTTGGCAGCTTTATACTTGATTTCGGACAAGCATCCACACACAAGCTGCACTGGGTACAATTTAGCGCTTCAAAAGAGCTGTTCTCCGGTACTTTGCTCAGCTCTATGCTCATAGGACATGCTTTGTCACAGACTCTACAGGAATTGCATTGTTCCTTAGATACCTTAAATTTTCCGACTACCATATCGACCGTCTTTAAAATCGTTCCTGTCGGGCAAATTGTACACCATGATTTGGGACTATACCAGCCCACCAGTAATGCTCCGATAGTCGGCATAACGCAAAGCAGGAATCCTGCTGCAAGTAACCCTTTGTTTAATCCGACATATGTTACTCTCGCAACGATTACTGTTAGTAAGAGTAAGCTAACCCAGTAATAATTCATCCATTTTGGTACAGGCTTATTAAGGCTTACTCTGCTGATTATTTTTTCAAGAAATGCTGCTCTGGGGCATGCCCACCCGCAGAACGCTCTGGAAAACCAAAATACTGATATTATCATCAGGGGAATCATAATAAAGGGTATATACGCTACCTTCCTGGTGACAAAAAACAAAATGAGGTTTAGTGCGATAAAAGCAATTGCCAGTGCCCCTTGGATATTTGACCTTATTCTTATAATATTACTCATCTTTGGCATATTTATACTCCATGATCCTATTGATTCGCAGATTTAATAACCTGCATCTTTTTTTCCATTTGTTCAAACATGACGTCTTTCATAATCTGACATGCTTGCAATACTTTGGGATTAGATAGCCTATAAAATATACGAGTTCCTTCACGTCTTATCTCCACAACACCTTTTTCTCTCATTAGAGATAAAAGCTGTGAAACGTTAGGGACTCTTATTCCCATCTTTTTTGCAATATCATCAACGCATAGTTCAGCTTCCCCCAGAAGAAAAAGGATTTCTATCCGTTTTGGATTTCCCATGAACTTACAAAAATCGGCATGAATTTTATATAACTGCTTTTCATCCACCATAATGCACACCCTTGTTTCTTATTTTCAATATTTCGCAAATATGCATCAATAGTAGCTGTGTGCATGGGATTTTGTCAACCTCAGCGAACAAAGAAACAAGGGACTCGGAAAAGGGTGTCGATTTCAGGAAAATACATGAACAATGATAAAATTGGGTCAGGCATGATTTATAATTCCTGTAGAAGTTTTATATTATTGTCAAACTCAAAAAGTATATTAATTATTGAAGATCAAACGAATATTCGAGAACTCTATATTATTTATCTGTCTAAGCTAGGGATTACTATTTATTCTGCCGAGGATGGCAAAGAAGCATTTGAACTGGCAAAAGAAAAAAAGCCTGACCTGATAATAACCGATCTTTTTCTTCCCAGCATTACAGGTTTTGATTTGATATACATGTTCAGGAACGATTGTAGTTTTCTGACAACTCCTATTATCGTTATTTCTTCGTCCAGCCAGAGAGAACACATAACCGAATGTATCAATCTCGGAGCAACAGATTATATGATTAAACCTGCAAGTATTACCAAGCTTGAGCAAAAGGTAAAAAAACTACTGAATTTATAGTCTTGTTTGTTAGAGCTTTAGAAATCCACTAAATCTTTTACTTTAACCCCAAGTGCCTTGGCTATTTTTCTAAGCTGTAATATTGAAGGATTGGCATTGCCATACTCGATGCGATAGTAATAGTATTTGGACAGTTCAGCTTCACGAACAAATATGTCCCTGTTTAGTCCTTTGGCTTCTCTGAGATCACGGATTTTATCACCTAACACTTTAAGGTCAGGGTCAATGGATTTATTAATCTTGCTCACGGATATACCTCAATTGAGTACTATATTGTAGTTTAGTATGTTTGGTGATAAACTGGCTGTACTCAATTGAGTATATATCGCTAATTAAGTCTATAGCGGAGATAAATTTAAAATCATGAAAAATACGATATTGCTTGTAGATGATTACCCTTGTATCAGAGAGCTTTTAAAGCTGGTCTTAGATAAGATGTATATTATTATTGAAGCATCAAATGGCAGAGAAGCATTAAGTATACTTAATTCAAGGAACGATGTAGGAATGGTGCTGCTTGATTATTCTATGCCTGAAATGAATGGTCTTGATACATTAAAAGGCATTAAAGCTATCAACAAGAATATCCCGGTATGTATGGTCAGCTCTGAAAATGATCCTACAATTGTTACCGAGGCAAAACGATTGGGAGCAGTCGAATATATAGTTAAGCCCTTTGATGTTAAAACTATAGCGAAAATTGTTAGAAGCCTTTTATAAAACAAATATTATATTTAATATGATATATATGGTGCTGCTTTAATGTTAGTCAAAACCAAAGCTTTTTGCGACTTTTTTTTTGACCTTTATCAAAATGAGCCCGTTTCCTTGCCTTGGTGAACCAAACCGGATCGCTAATCTATCTTAAAGGTTGATCTGATTGCGCTGATATCGGATTTGTCAGCTAAGAGCAAAATCATATCCTGCTTATTGATTGTCGTCTCACCTTGAGGAATAATAAATTTGTTATCGTGCATTACGACCAGGATTAAGGAGGATGCGGGCAAATTCAGATCTTTTATCTCTTTACCGACTGCCGGGGAATCTTCTGGAACTACGATTTCTACAAACTCACTGGATAGCGTATCGGTTATTTCGAACTCAAGCGGATATTTCGGAGCTGGTCTTAACGGTGCCGTTACTTTTAACAGCTTTGCAACCATTGGAACCGTTGTTCCCTGGATCAGAACAGAAAGAATAACCACAAAAAAAACTATATCAAAAATAACTTGTGCGTTGCTTATTCCTGCTGTCAGGGGAAAGGTAGCCAGAATTATCGGAGCCGCCCCCCTTAACCCAACCCAGGAGATCATAAGTTTTTCCCGGAGTTTAAACCGCGTAAAGGCTAGCGAGATAAACACGCTCAAAGGGCGGGCTACGAATATTAAAAAAAGCGCAGCAAGTATGCCGGAAATTATTACTTTCTTAAGTAGCGAGATGAAAACAAGAAGCCCTAAAACAAGAAAAATTGAAACCTGCATAAACCAGGCCAACCCATCATGGAACCGGATAAGATATTTTTTATGGAGAAATAGCCTCGCACCCATAACCAATCCGGCAAAGTATACAGCCAAAAAGCCATTCCCTCCCAACAAAGACGCTGCGCTATAAGCAAACAGAACACCTGAAGCTGTCAGGACAGGGTAAAGCCCGTCATATTGCAGTTTTAGATTATTAATTAACAGGATCAGCAGATGTCCGACAACATAACCAACGATGAGCCCGATAGCAAGTTGCATGATAAACACGGGAATAAGGAGCGCATAGGTCTGGGTTTTTCCGGTAATCAGGCTTAAACAAGCTATTGTCAGGAACACTGCCATTGGATCATTGCTTCCTGACTCAAATTCAAGGAGATGACGAAGGTTTCCCTTAAGATTTATATTCTTAGCCCGCAATATCCCAAATACAGCGGCAGCATCAGTAGAAGATATTACAGAACCTAAAAGTAAGCCTTCCAGCCAGGAAAACCCAAGGAAATAATGAGCGAAGGTTCCCATTATCGTTGCAGTGACAAGCACTGCAACCGTCGCAAGCGAAACTCCTCCTACTAATGCGCGTCTCAGCTCCTTCCAATCAATGCTTAATCCTCCCGCAAAAAGAATCAAGGACAGAGCAAGCACTCCAACATACTGGGTGAGAAGCGGGTCATCAAAATAAACATGTCCAATACCCTCCGAACCAGCGAGAATTCCCAACAAAATAAAAAGCAGCAAAGAGGGAATCCCAAGAAAGGAAGAGATTTTACTTGATACGACAGATAGGAAAAGCAAGATAGCAGTGATGAGGAGTATATAAACCATCGATTGCTCCTTTATCCATACCTGGTAAAAATATTTGTTCTGACTGTATCTGCTTAGATTTTATGCTGCTTTTTCCCCTGATTCCCAACGGCGGATTTTAATTGTCTTTTGAATGTATTCTATATGTAATTTTTCGTTGGAATAATTTTTAACAATTTGAGGAGTTATGTCTATTGGGAATCCCTTGGAAAGTGCATCCTGATAATGCCTGTTCGTTGTTCTTTCTATTGACTCGAGTACTTTCAGCGCACCCTCTATTCCTATCTGACTTCGTAATGTCAGAAAGCCGTCAATAAGCACCCCGGAAGCATTCCTGGACGGCATAACGGGTTCCCCTCTAAGCTTTTTAACAAGTGCAGAGAGATTATTGATATGTCGATAATGATCATCTCGAAATTGTTTAACCTTAAATCGTACTGAAGGAAAATCAATTTGCTTTAGTGCTTCATCGTAACATTGAGCTGCATCGAAATCGAGTTGAATCAAAGAATCAATGTTATTGATAACGGCTTGCATATCCATGGAATTACCTCCTTTTAATAGGTTGATACAGACCGGACCATAGTTTGCACCCACAGGTCAAAAAACTATGAGAGTATGTTAACTATTTCTTGCCGTTAATACATTCCTGATATCAACCAAAGTTTCGTATATTTTATACAGTAGCAAGTAACCCGCAGTTGGTAGCCTCAGCAGCATAACTCCCAAAAGAATGAACCTTGCCCCTGACATAATGTGCGTTCTATCTTTATGGCCTTCTTTTAACATTTTATTAACGGAAAAAATCCCATAGATTATTGAAGAAACTCCGGCCATTATCATAAACGGGATTACGGTAAGCGGATGAATCATTTCACTGTATTTATTACATTCCTTCATAGCCTATCCCCCCTCGCTTCGTTAATTGCTGGATAGTACACCTAGGCAGAAATAATCGCAAGCAAATATAATAAAGCCGGATTTTCGGTTTTTATGAGAAATAACCCTGCGCTTTGCGCAGGGTTATAATTTAAATGTGAATCAGCTTGAAGATAACTAATAGCGATTAAGAAGGCATAAGGAGAACCACAACTTGGTTTTTTTCCACATGGATGATTCCCTTGGATACTTCTAACGATTGCAATTCATCATTAGCTTGATATTTCAATTTGCCTTTTTTGATCAAGCCGACGGTAGCAATATGGTCTTTTAAAATAGTAGTTGGGCCTAAATCGATATTCGGATAGGTGATACTGTCTATTTCGCCTTCAAAGAGCTTTTCTTTCAAGGACCATATTTTGCATTGTAATTTCTGGCTCATTGTTTTTTCATTTCTTGATATTTTTTCTCAACGCCATCTAATCCTCCAACCATATAGAAGCACTGTTCCGGATAGCTATCATAATTCCCGGCAAGGATCTTGTTGAATCCATCGAGCGTGTCTTTTAGCGGCACGTGTTCACCCTTCATGCCGGTAAAGAATTCTGCGACAGCAAATGGTTGAGAGAAAAACATTTGTATTTTTCTTGCGCGGTTAACTGTAATCTTGTCTTCTTCACTTAACTCACTGGTTCCGAGGATCGCTATAATGTCTTTTAATTCTTCATACCGCTGAAGGATTGATTGTACTCGTTTTGCGGTCTGATAATGTTCCAATCCGACATATGACGGATCAAGGATTCGCGAAGTTGACGCAAGTGGATCAACCGCAGGGTATATTCCTTTTTCAACAAGTTTACGTGATAGTACTGTGGTTGAATCAAGGTGAGAGAAAATCGCCACGGTTGCAGGGTCCGTAAGGTCATCTGCAGGCACATAAACAGCTTGCACTGAGGTAATAAACCCTTTTTTTGTTGATACAATACGTTCTTCAAAGCGACCAAGCTCTGCTTCAAGGGTAGGTTGATACCCTACAGCAGAAGGCATTCGTCCTAGTAATGTCGAAATTTCTGAGCCAGCCTGGATAAATCTGAAAATATTGTCCAGGAAGAAGAGAACGTCTTTTCCTGTTTTATCTCGGAAGTATTCCGCCTGAGTAAGTGCTGCAAGTCCTGCGAGAATACGTGCTCCCGGAAGTTCTCCCATTTGGCCGAATACCATGACGGTTTTTTCCATAACTCCGGACTCTTTCATTTCTAGCCAGAGGTCGTTTCCTTCACGGGTGCGTTCACCGATACCGGCAAATACTGATATCCCGCCGTGATGTGTAGCCATATTATGGATAAGTTCCATAATAATAACAGTTTTTCCAACTCCGGCACCACCAAATAATCCTGTCTTTCCGCCTTTTATGTAAGGCGCAATAAGGTCGATAACTTTAATCCCGGTTTCGAACATTTCGTTATTAGCTTCTAATTCTTCGAATTCCGGTGGTTTTCTTCGTAGAGGCCAGTGAACAGTATCTTTATCGAGTGGAGCCCCTCCATCAATAGGCTGCCCAAGCACGTTGAATACGCGGCCAAGAACGCATTCACCAACCGGCATTGTGATATCAGCGCCTTTATCAAGCACTTTCATCCCTCTTTTTACGCCTTCGGTAGGTGTTGTAGATACGGCTCTTACAACATTACCTTCAAGCTGTACAGCAACTTCAGCCAATACATAGAGATCTTTTTTTGCAGAGATTTTTTCTCTGATTTCTAAAGCACTTCGAATATTCGGTAAGCAATCAGATGGAAATTCTACATCGATAATTGGGCCGACGACTCTTACCACTTTCCCAAAATTTTCTTTCATTCCGACTAACCCCTTTCTTTTCTAAGGACTTTAAATCCACTGACGATTTCCGAAAGATCCTTTGTTATCCCTGCTTGTCTGATTTTATTGAGTTCAAGTGTGAGCTCAGTAATACTCTTCTTACAGGAATCTGTTGCGTTTTTCATCATAATAAACCTGGCACCCATTTCTCCAGCCTCGGATTCTAATATATGTAAGTAGAGGACAGTGGTGAGATAGTCAGATAAATAATTAATAAAAATATCTTCATTAATTTGCGGCTCAAAAATGAATTTTTCTGCGAGTTCATAATCTTCTTTTCCTGGTTGCAGCGGGAAAAGATTTTTTAGTGTGGCTTTTTGTCTCAAAATAGATTCAAATGCATTATAGGCTAAGGAGATCGAAGTAACTTTATTCTCTTTAACGAGCTGAATAATTTCCTGAACAAGCAGGTTCAGTTTTTTTAAGCTGATTTCTCCGGCAGCCTCCCCGGCGTGTTTCGGGTCGCTGCTATCACTGAATAATGAAAAATAGTGACTATCATTATAAAGATTCGGCTTGAAAACTTCTTTGCCCTTTTTCCCAATGAAAAAATAGGTATGATTTTCAGATTTCTTGTGAAAGTTTTTTGCTAATATTTTTCTTATCTCCCCATTGAAATCGCCACAGAATCCACGGTTTGACAGTATTGTTATAACGAGATGTTTTTTTTCTTTTGTAGTATCCTCACCTTGTTTCAATTTGTTGCAGATTACCATTTTCATAATCTGTTCAACGGAATAAGATAGCGGCCGGTTACTGGTAATAAGATTTAAGATCTTTTTTAGTTTGATGATCGAAACGATCTGCATTGAATACGTTAGCGAATCAATGCTGTGAAACGTCTGGATCCTTTCTTTTAATGAAAATTTATCAGCCATTAGTGGGCCTCACTCGAAATTGCTAGTCCGGCTAAGTTAATCTCTTGATTATAGAGATTCTTTATATCTTCTATTGCGACCTTTAAGGCATTAATTAATTCCGGCGTAAAAGAGTTTTCTGTAAATAATTTATTAAGAAGCTCAGGATATTTATTTCGTGCCTTTTCGAGCATGTAGGTTTCGAATTTCTGTATCTTTTCAAGAGGAATATCGTTCAAAAAACCATTAACAGATGAGTAAATACTAAGTATTTGCTCTGCGACAGGCATTGGTTTCTGTTTATCCTGCTTTAAGAGCTCGGTTAATATTTTACCTTTTTGCAGCTGCATCTGTGTTTCTTTATCGAGTTCGGAACTGAATGCACTGAACGATTCTCGTTCACGGTACTGTGCGAGTTCTATTCTAAGGCTACCCGATATTTTTCTCATTAACGGTATTTGGGCTTTACCACCTACTCGCGATACCGAGGTTCCAACGTTTACTGCTGGTCTGAATCCGCCATGGAAAAGATTTTTTTGAAGGAATATCTGTCCGTCAGTAATAGAAATAACATTGGTTGGAATATAACTGGATATATCTCCTTGTTGTGTTTCGATGATTGGTAAAGCGGTTATTGATCCTCCACCCAGCTCGCTGTTCAGTTTTGATGCCCGTTCGAGTAATCGTGAATGTAAGTAGAAGATGTCTCCCGGATATGCTTCGCGCCCCGGAGGCCTCTCAAGCAGAAGCGAAATCATTCGATATGCTTGAGCATGTTTTGTGAGGTCATCATAAATGATAAGTACATCTTTTTTATGATTATACATGAACTCTTCAGCCATTGCCGTACCGGCAAATGGTGCAATAAACTGGCTTGCTGCCGGTTCATGAGCTGAAGCGTTTATAACAACGGTGTAATCCATTGCGTCATGTTTTTTTAATACATTAACTACATCAAGAATGGCAGATGATTTTTGTCCGATTGCAACGTAGATACAGATAACATTTTTACCTTTTTGGTTGATAATCGTATCGACGGCTAGTGCGGTTTTTCCTGTTTGTCTGTCGCCGATTATTAATTCTCGTTGACCTCTTCCGATAGGAATTAACGCATCGACGATCTTGTACCCTGTTTGTAACGGATCGCATACTGGTGATCGATCGACTACGCCAGGTGCAATTTTTTCGATTTCACGAAATCGGTAAGTTTTTTCGTCGATTGGACCTTGTCCATCAATTGGCTGGCCCATTGCGTTCACGACTCTTCCAAGTAACGCTTCTCCAACCGGAACGCTAATGATTTGGCCTGTTGATTTTACCCAGGCGCCTTCTTTAACTTCGGTGTGCCTACATAAAATAATTGTTAGGATTTCATCCCGTTCAAGGTTGAAAACTATGCCGTACTTATTGTCAGGGAATTCTACCATTTCCCCGTACATAGCATTCGGTAGTCCGCCAATTCTGGCAATACCGTCTCCGCATTGGAGTACCATGCCTATTTCTTCAACCTTAGAAGAAGACTCATACGAATCCACTTTTTTCTTTAAGATTGTTTTGATTTTTTCTGTATCGAACTGCATAAGCGCTCCTTATAATTAGAAGTTATGAATATGTTGATTAAGATCTAACAATTTTTTTCTTATACTCACATCAACTATTTTGTCTGGGGGGATTTTTAATATAAGTCCTCCATAAATACGGGCATCAACAATGTTTTTTAATATTATTTTATTATTTAACAATAATTCTAGCTTTATTTTGATTTTTTCATTCTTTTCTCTTGAGAGTGGGACCGCGGTAATTATTTGCAGGATAGTCAAATTGTATTTTTCGGCTACTAATTTTTGGAATTTATGATAGATAGAGTACAATCGGGAAAAGAGATTGTAGTCCATTAAAAGTGCCACAAAATTATAGAAAAAGTCTGAAGAATTGGCATCCTTATATATATCTTTGAGGCAGTCCATCTTGAATTCCAGACTATATTTCGGATCAGTCAGGACTTCTCGTACCTCGTAGTTACTTTTATACAGTTTATAGAGAGAAAATAAATCCTCTTCAAATGACTCAACACATTTGTTTTTTTCTGCTTCCAGAAGCAGTGCAGGGATATCAATCTCAAACTTCTTCCGCAAGTTTCCTCTCCATTTCTTTCACACAATCATCGATTATATCTTCGTGATCGCCAACGGTGAGTTTTTTTTGAATGATTTTAGCAACCACAGCAAAAATTACTTCTTCCATCTTTCCGCTAAAATCGCGTAGCGCTTCTTGCTTTGTCATGGACATTTCGTTCTCTAGTTGCGCGAGTGTTATCTTTTTCTCTTGCGCCATTATGTCGGTGGCTTCTTTTCGGCGAAGCCCTTCTTCCTTCTCAAGCGCTATAAGTCGATCCGAAACGTCTTTTTGGAAGGCTATCAGTTTGTTTTCATATGATTCTCGTAAATTTTTAGCTTCTTCCATATTTGTTTCTATTTGTTCAAGATTTTTTTTCTGCGTTTCTTCTCTTTCTTCAAGTACCTTAAGAATCGGCGGAAACACATAAAAATAGAGGACAAGAACAACTATTCCAAAAGAAGCTAGTGTCCAGAAGAATATTTCTGACTGAAATTGAAACAATGCTTTCTTCCTCCTTTATTTAGCGGTAAAAATAAGAAGAATAGCGATTAATAGTCCATATAAACAGATAGATTCTACGAATGCTATACAAATGAACATAAGTGTACGGATTGTGCCGAGTTGTTCTGGCTGCCTCGTAACACTTTCGATAGACTTTGCACCGATTAACCCTATTCCCAGCGCAGCACCTATTGCTGCTAATCCAATTGCGAGACCTGATGATAAATATGCTAATGCTACATTACCCATTCTTTTTCCTCCTTCCTTAATGTTCTATTTTCATAGCATCAGAAATATACGATGCAGATAAATAGGTAAAAATAAATGCTTGTATTAAACAAACAAATAATTCAAAAAGTTTAATTCCTACGATGAGTACCAGCGGTACAAACTTGCCTACAAATATCGGCACCATCGAAAGAAGTGTAAAGAACACGACGATTATCATGTGTCCGGCAAACATGTTGGCAAATAGCCGGAGAGCTAAAGATAGCGGGCGAAATAAATAAGTAACAATTTCTATTGGTGCCATCAGTGGTATCAATAATTTGGGGACGCCGTTTGGAACGAATTGTTTTAGGTACTTCCTGCCATGAATCTTAATCCCGATAAGAACGGATAGAAAAAATACGCCGAGTGCAAGGCTCGCGGTAAAGTTAAGATTGCCGCTGGGCGATTCCAGCAGGGGTATCGAGCCGACGAGGTTATTGGTAGCTACAAAAAGGAACAGAGACAAGAAGAAGACCAGCCAGAAACGAGTGTAATGTGGGAACGATGACAGAAATTGGTCCTGGCAGAAAGCTATGAGCATTTCTACAATAGTTCGGGCTCTTTTGATCTTAAGGGCTAAAAAGAAAAAAACAATTATAAAAGCTGAAATGAACCACATTAATAAAACAGGCTTTATAATTGCTAAGGTCATTCCTAAAAAATGCACAGTGAAGAGTGCTTCCTGTGCTTCATGAATACCCATCGATAATTAACCTCTATAAACGCTATAATTAATTGTAATGGTATGATTCTTTGTCAACAATTCTTCTGAGCTTGGAACCATATTTTCAGCATACAGTAAAATTGTAAATTAGTTTATGAAAAAAGTAAAGGCATAGAAAGTCCCAAGGAGTAAATAGTTAGTATTCGGGTGCCTTGGCTGACAGCGTTGATACTTAAGGCTGCATGTGCTACTATTTCTTAACTAGAAACTTTAATAAGAGAATGAATATGGTTAAACTATTTTCTGAAAGCTCTGTATATGAGTCAAAAAAATTAGCGAATGCTAAGCCTGATCAGAAGCTGCCGCGTTTCATGCAAGAACATCCCTATGCAGGTAAACTGATCGTTGTTGAGGGTATTGATGGCTCCGGAAAATCTACGCAACTTAAGATACTATATAACTTTCTAAAATCAAAAAGCTATCCGGTTATTTTGACCGAATGGAATTCTTCGAAACTAGTTTCCAAAGTTATTAAAAAAGGCAAGAAAAAAGAGCAACTTGGGCCTGAAACTTTCAGCTTATTGCATGCAACCGATTTCGCCGATAGGCTGGAAGGCACGATAATTCCTGCGCTAAAGGCCGGATTGATTGTTCTTGCCGATAGATATGCATATACAGCATTTGCCAGGGATATCGCCAGGAATTGTAATTCGCGATGGGTGCGTAATGGTTATTCTTTCAGTATCAAGCCGGATGCGGTTTTTTACTTTAAAGTTCCAGTTAAATTGGCACTTGACCGGATCTCGCTTACCAGAACACCTAAGTATTATGAATCAGGAATGGACATGAAGCTGTCGAAGGACCCGCTGGAAAGTTTTGTTTTGTTCCAGTCCAAGGTGCTGTCAGAATACGAGAAAATGGTGAAAGAGTTTAGTTTTATACCGATCAATGCTACCTTACCGATACATGAGCAACAAAAGCTTTTGAGAGAAGATGTCATGTTAATTTTAAAAAAGAAAGCTAAAGCATGCGAAAAAATACCTACCCGGGAAAACTTATTGCCTTTGAAGGTGTAGATGGCTCTGGTAAAGGCGTACAGATCAACTTGTTGATGGACTGGCTTCAAGTTGAAGGCTATGGTGCGGTTCAAACGAAACGCAAAAATTCCAAGCTTATTGCCCAAACGATTCAAAATGCCAAAAATAACCGTTCGCTCAGCCCGATTACCTATAGTCTTATTCACGCTGCCGATACCTCTGATATTCTCGCTAAGAATATTATTCCTGCACTTCAGGCCGGGTTTATCGTTCTTATTAATAAATATATTTTAACTTCATTTGCCAGAGATGTTGTCAGGGGCAGCGAACATTACTGGGTAAGGCAACTTTATGACTTTGCGATGTTACCTGACATAACCTTTTATTTCAAGACGACACCGGAGAGATCGCTAGAGAACCTAGGGAGTATCAGTAACGTAGATTTCTATGACGCCGGTATGGATATTGGGTTTTCACCTCAGCTAGAGAAAAGTTTTACCATGTTCCAGTCGCAACTAACCGGACAGTTCGAGCTGTTGCATGCCGATTTTAAGTTTATCACGATAAACTCCTTTGACCCGGTGCAGCAGCAACAACAGTTGATCCGAAAAGTCGTAAAGGGGGTCCTGCCATGAATTTTTTTGAGGAAGTATGGAGTACCGAAGAGCGAGGCGCTAACCCCTTAACTCTAAAAGCGGAGTATCCGCAGCGAAGAGTTACAACCTATGATGAATTAATCGATTACCTGGATTTTTGCGTACAATGTCCGTTGCATAAGAGCAGGACAAACCTTGTTCCGGGGGCTGGTCCCAGCCCGAGCAATTTAATGTTAATCGGAGAAGGTCCTGGTCAGCAGGAAGATATTCAGGGCGTGCCTTTTGTCGGAAGGGCAGGCCAATTGTTAACCAGCATTTTGCTCTCTGTTGGTATTAGGCGGGAAGATATCTATATCACTAATATTGTTAAATGCCGTCCGCCCCAGAATCGAAATCCCGAAGAAAAAGAAGTGCTTGCGTGTCGGACATATCTAGTAAATCAACTACTTGTGCTGAAGCCAAAAATAATTATTCTCGTGGGTTCTCCTGCTCTAAAAGCTGTACTCGATAAGACGATTTCAATTACCAAGGCACGAGGGCAATGGTTTTTTCAAAAAGTACCTTATATGCAAGAAGAGCTTGCAATCATGCCGGTTTTTCACCCTTCATATCTTTTGCGCAATGCCAGTCGAGAAGTTGGAGGCCCGAAATGGCTTACCTGGCAAGACATGAAAGCTATCAAAACGGTGATAGAAGAAAGGTCTTTACTATGAGTAAGATAATAGTTGCCCAACTGCAATTTCCCATCAGTTATAGCGATATCCGGCTTAATATCGATACTGCACTGGGTCTGGCCGAAAAAGCGCTAGCCTCAAGGCATGTTGATTTTCTTGTTCTGCCGGAAATGTGGAGCACCGGCTTTATTTCGAAGAACCAGATCATCGCAAATATAGAAAGTACTTCTTATATATTAGGGAAATTCAGCCAACTTGCACAGTATTATAAGAGTTACATCATCAGCGGGTCTCTTCCCCGGCTCAGAGAACATAACCTTTTCAATACGTCCTTTGTTATTAACGATTCGGGAACGATTATCGGACAATACAGCAAAATTAATTTGTTTCCCTTAATGGATGAGCTCAAAATATTCACCCCTGGAGAGAATGTGTATACTTTTGAAACACAGCATTGCAGGATTGGTCTGGCGATCTGTTTTGATCTACGTTTTCCTGAGATGTTTCGATTAATGCAACGGGAAGGTGCGCAACTCATTTTTCTACCGGCTCAATTCCCGGTCCCGAGGCTCAATCATTGGTTGACCCTTACAAAAGCCAGGGCTATAGAGAACCAGCTCTTTTTTGTAGCGACGAACTGTGTCGGGCAGTGCGGGGGGTATGATTTCTTTGGGCAATCGGTAGTGATTGATCCTTGGGGCGAGATCATTTCAAACAGCGAAGAAAGGACAGGGTTCACGTTAACCGCTATTGATCTTAAAGAAGTCCGTATCGTTAGGGAAAAAATTCCCTGTGTCATCTCTTAGCTCCTCGATTTAAGGTAACTATCTTGCCTATAGGGCATTCAATGTTCAATTAATCCCAGATAATTTCTTTTGACGGAGAAAAAAGTAGTAATTTGAAAAGAATTATCTGGATGTTCCTACCGATAATAAATGAAATCAGATCTGTGCTTAAATCGAAGGTAGTGGATAGCCAATTAAATGTTTGAGAGCACTGGATTTTTAAGAATTTACTTTAAAAAGGAGGAATTTATGATGGACTCAAGTATAAATGGTCTTAACGAGGCTGCTAATCGGATGGCTGTGAGTGCACAGAATGTAAGCCGCGCTGGATTCGATAAAGGTGTAAATCTTGAACGGGAAATAGTCGACACAATACAGGCAAAAGGAAGTGCTGCTGCGAATATTAAAATTATTCAGGTAGAAGAAGAAACCCAAAAATCGTTACTAGATATCGTAGGTTAAATGGTGCGCGCGGAGGGACTTGAACCCACACACCTTGCGGCGCTAGATCCTAAGTCTAGTGCGTCTGCCAATTCCGCCACGCGCGCACTCTGGTTTGAGCGACGTTCCTGATAGAGTATTAATGTCACGATTGTGATAAAATCTATCGGAGACCATGCTCGACGTTTGATATTCAGGCTGAGTTGCTAGCCTTTTAATCAACATTCGAAATGATTGTATCATATTTTTTTTCATTTGAGTATATTAATTAATTTGGCAAAAAGTTTATGGTATGTTAATTTAAAAATAGAGAATTTTTTTAAACGGGCCAGAATATCCGGATTAATAGATACTTTGATATCTCTTAGATTATAAAAATATCAATTTTTTAAAAGGATCACTATGGGATTAACAAAAACTTTAGCACATGCGTTGACTGACTATAAGGCTGCGAGCTCGCTCGGGTCCAAACTAAGGACCTCCCGAATGCAGCACCTATTACCTTTGATAGAAACCGTGTATGCGAAGAATGGGAGCGTAGCCATCATAGACATCGGGGGTACGAAGACCTTCTGGAATATTCTCCCAAAAGAAAAACTAGATAGCTACAACATAAAAATAACTGTAGTCAACTTAGCCGGTAGCAATTGTTCGGCAGATGATAACCATTTTACCTTTGTTGACGGGGATGGGTGTAACCTGTCCGGGTTTGATAACAACTCCTTTGATATCGCACACTCCAATTCCGTGATTGAGCATGTAGGCGACTGGAAGCAAATGAGAAAGTTTGCTCAGGAGATCCTCCGATTGGCACCTATAACCTATATCCAGACCCCATTTTTCTGGTTTCCAATAGAACCGCATTTTATGACTCCCTTTTTTCACTGGTTGCCCCGGCCGGTACGAATAGCATTATGTTTGACTTTCGGCCTAGGACATTTTAACAGGGCCTTGAATATCGATGAAGCTGTTGCGAAGGTTGATTGCATCGAGCTTCTCGATTATCGTCTTTTTCAAGAATTATTTCCTAAACTGTCCATAAAAAAAGAAAAAGTACTGTTCCTGACAAAATCTTTAATCGGCATAAGCAGTGGCGCGTAATATGAACGGTACGATTATTTATATCTGCAGGGTTTTCAATAAGACACGCTGGGGTGGAACCGAAACCGTTATTATCAACAGCGCCAAGGAGCTCCTCAAATCCGGTTACCAAGTCAAGATTTTTACGACCAAAGCTTTATCCGACCAGGCTGAAGAAAGCATTGAGGGAATAAAAATATATCGATTCAGCTTCTCGCTTCCATGGTTTGGGCTGTCGGAGGAAAGTAAAGCAGCTTTACTCAGAAAAGGTGGAAATCTTCTTTCTCTTTCCATGCTCTGGGCATTACTAAGGGAGAAGAATGTAGTTCTCATCCATAGCCATGTGCCCAAACGTATAGGTGCTATTGGGAGGTTCGTTGCGAAGCTCAAAGGTATCCCGTTCGTTGTAACCCTGCATGGCGGTCTGTTCAATGTGCCGCAGGAACAGTATCAAATGATGCAGAAACCCTATCAGGGGAAATTGGAATGGGGTCGTATTTTCGGATGGCTGCTGGGTTCTAATAAAGTCATGAAAGATGCCGATGCGATTATCTGTGTTGGCATTGATGAATATCGTTCTGCACAAATAGCCTACCCAAAAAAGCGGGTTGTCTATTTGCCGAATGGCGTTGACGTGAACTATTTCAAAGAAGGCTCCGGCGAAGCTTTTCGTAATGCGTATAACATCCGGCAGGAAGAAAAACTTTTGTTATGCGTTTCTCGTATAGATTTTCAAAAGAACCAATTGTTTCTTATTAATGCTATGGCAGAAATAATAAAAAAGAATCCTACGGCTAAGCTTGTACTTATAGGATCAGTTTCGGTAGAGGATTATTATGAGGAGATAAAAAATAGGATTACCAAGCTTCACTTGGAAGCTAACGTGCTGGTAATTCCCGGATTTACTTCGAATGATCATATGTTGAGGAGTGCGTATCATGCTTGCAACTATTTTGTACTTCCAACATTGCATGAACCGTTTGGAATTGTTATCCTGGAAGCGTGGGCAGCCGGCAAACCGGTTGTTACCTCAGGCATTGGTGGTATTCTTGGGTTTACCGAAGATACAGGAGATTGCTTGCATTTTGATCCCCAGGTTCAAGAAGATTTTCTGGATAAAATACAACAGCTTATCGACGACCAGGAATTTGCAAATTTCCTTGCCCGAAATGGCTACAAAAAAGTATCTGCTAATTTTGACTGGTCTGTTGTTTGCGAGGAACTTCTTCGGGTGTACGAAGAGGTAATAAGTAAACAAGCCCTTCGCCGAAATTAATCGAGCGCTTTTTTTTTGTATCCCGGGTTTTATTATTTCCAATATTCGTTATGATACGTGTGAGCGGGATACTTGTTTTTTTATAATCCTTTATAATTGCAAGTAAATTACCTTGTCTATTCTGTATTATTCGAAGGCTAATAATTATCTTTTAAAATAATCACAATCCCTATATAATCTCAAATATGAAATTAATTTTGAGAGCTATTTTATCTTTTTTTGTTTTTCTATCGATGGCCCTGGCATTTTATTGGGTTAAGTGCCGGCTAGGCATAGACATTGATCCCCTTCATCACCTTAGCGCACATGCTCCTTTTAAATGGGCATATCAACTTGCTATCCATAGATTCCCTGTTTAATAGCAGAATTTGTAGTGAGAAAAGGGGTTCGGGTAGATTCGGTGGGCTACTTAGAATAAACAAAACCAGAGATGCTATTATATTCTATACTGCCTAATAATCTTAACGTACAATTCCTCAAGCCTTTTCATCTGGGCATCAAGGGTATAATTCTTTATAAATCTCTCGTAGCTTTTTTTTCCAAATTCTGATAACTTAGGCTGATTCTTAAAAAAGAATTCTATATGCAGAGCTAGTTCCGTATGGTTTTTCTCTTCAAAGAGAAGTCCTGTTTCCTTATTTACTACCATTTCCGGGATTGCTGCAATTCTGGACGCAATAACAGGGACCGCGCAAGCCATTGCTTCTTTTACTACATTGTTGCAGCTATCAGGAATTCCCTTTTTTGTGAAAACACTTGGGATTAAGACGAGGTCCGATTTCCTGATTTCTTCTGCGACTATCTGATGAGGCTGCATTCCCATAAACACAATCGGATAACCCTCCGCTTCTTTTTCATATTCTTTTCGGAGTTCCCCATCACCTATTATTGTAAGGGATCCTGTTTTATGTTTATCAAAAAATATTTTAAAAGCTTTTATTCCATATAGCAACCCTTTTACTTCAATGAAACGGCCAACCATAACCATCCGGAACGTAGCACTTATCGAGGCTGACCAATCCTTTGGTATAAATTTATTGCTGTCAATGCCGGCGGTATTCGTAAATATCTTACTTGGATTGCAACCCATCTTGATTATATTCTTTTTCATATCATCAGAATTAACGACAAAATAATCTCCCTGATGAAACAGGTTCTTTAACCGTAATCTGAAAAAGATGCCTCTGAAAAAATATATATCCGTACCATGAAAAAAGGTAATAAGCGGTACTCTTGTTTTCTTTGCGACACGGATTAGCGGAAAGGCATTTACTGAATGATGTACCTGGAGTAACGATATTCTGTTCTCTTGAATAAGACTAGTGACATATTTCTTGTATGTATTGTATTTATTTTTTCTACGTAGATAGGAAAAAATATAAGGCCATTGAAATTGAGCGGCGTAATCATCTTTTCTGCAAATGACCACAGGATTAAAGTGCTTAAACGAACGAATCCTGTCAAAGATGAATGTCTCAGAATTTGGCAGATATCGATCAACGCAGATAGCTAAATTTTCAGGTTTCATATAAGAACCCATTATAATACTGTTCGCTGAATAGTAAAAGCAATATCGAAAAACACGAACATTAACCATCATTTTCTGAGTGTCTGGAAGGAAATCGACTCAGAAGTGGCTTTATTTTCGCATGATGAAGAGGAAAAAGTGGTGCGCCGTGTAAGGATCGAACTTACGACCCATTGATTAAGAGTCAATTGCTCTACCAACTGAGCTAACGGCGCCCTTGCGTTATGCTTTATTATTATATCTGTTTTGGCTAGTTTGTAAAGGAATAATCGTATAAACAATTAAAAATAATTATAAGTGTTTATTTGGCAAATATTTTTTGCCATGCTAAAATAATATAATGAAAAGTCTTCATCTTATCTTATTATTGTTATGAAGGAGTCCCGGTATGAATAGAAAAGGTTTTACGTTGATTGAGTTATTGATTGTATTAACCGTTATTGGTATTTTGGTTGCGATTGTTATTCCTTCTTTTAGGGGGATGCAACAGGAAGGTAATCTTACCAAAGCTGAGCAAGAATTGAATACTTTACAGGCTGCGGTGGAATCGTATTATCGCCATAATGGACATAGCTATCCTCCGGATGGCGCCGGCACAACACCGATGGCTTATCAGGATTCACTGATTAATCAAAAATATTTTAGGATTATCAGCCAATATTTAAAGGATCCATTCAATAACAACAAACTATATAGTTACACCATACTTAAAGATGTTAATGGTATAGATTATTATGTGGTTTGGTCAAATGGCATCAACAATGTTAAAGATTGGCAGTGGCTCAACGAAGAGGGTAAAATCAAAATTTCAGCTGATAAAGATGATATTATCAGAACAAATGCCCTAATCGGTAATTAGCACTAGGGCAAAATAGTGAGTCCTAATTCTTTTTATTCAAGAATTTTGGTTGCCCTAACAGTAAAGTTTTTAAAATCTAAGTATAGTAGCAAATTTTCCTCCCATTATCTTTACCTAATTGGGTATGATAGTTTGTAGAATTTCAATGTATCTTCTTGAGCAAGAGTCCTTTAGGTAATATGGAGTGTAATATGGTACCTATTGAAAAAGAGTATTTGATTTTTGATATAGGTGAAGAGGTCATCAAGCTCTTACATATCGATAACAAAATACAGAATATAGAATTCTTTAAAGATAATCAGTTTACCAATGAAAAAAGAAAAAGCCTTGAAACTTCTAAAAGAATTAAGGCATATTTGCTTGAGAACACAATTGAGACAAAGACAGCCTTCATCTGTATCTCTTCAAAAAATATATTCATTAAGATAACTACATTAAAAACTGAAAATAGCGAGAGACTTGAGTTTCAGATCAATAGCTATGTCCAGAATAATTTTCCCTTTGCGCTAAATGAGATTGAACTAAGCTACGTAATTCTTAATGAAAAAGAGGGTACCAATAATGTTAATTACAGGGTAATGATAGCCGCTGTGCCCAAATATTTGATTGAAAAATATCAATATATTATCGCGGAAATGGGATTAATTCCTTCTATCATAACTGTGGCACCTCTTTGTGTTGCGGCTCTCTATAATCAAATCAATGATGTATCAGACAAAAGTATCTTGTGTATCGATTTTGGCGCCTCAAAAAGTGACCTTATTTTTATTCGTAACGGGGAGGTTTCTTTTTCCCGTTCAATAGCTATCGGCAGCGATTTACTCATAAAAGAAATCCAGGATTATTATCAGGTACAATTAACTGAAGCCAGAAAACTAAAAAACGAAATTAATTTCAATGCTTTAAGCGGGAATTATTCCTATAAGCTTGGCAAAAAAGATCCGGTGGAAGTTGTTGAGCACGTTTTAGATACGCTTATCACTGATATTAAGCGGACATTGGGATATTACATTAATAACGAGCAGGGGAACAGTATTGAAAAGATCTATTTGTTTGGAGGAAATGCTTTCCTTAATAATATTGATAAATATTTTGAGCATAAAATAGGGATTGCTACGGATTTGTTTCCTTGTGACAGAGATAAAATTATCGCTACAGGCATTAATGACTCAATAGCAGAAGCTATCGATACAACGCATAGCTATTTGCAGGCAGTAAATGTTTTAGGTTTTAACAAGTTATTATCAGATAAAAACCTTATTAATTTATTAAAAGAGGAGGCTGAAAATTATGAAAGAAAACCGAGCTCTCCTTCAAAATCATATTACAAAATACTCAGCAAAAATAATAATACCCGATTTTTGGTTGTGCTGTATCGATACTTAGTGCGGTTCGTTGTTTTTTCCCGACCCCTTTCAAGCTATGTCAATCGTTTTAATCTTAAAAAATCGCTGCTTTTTGGCCCTGTGGTTTTTGCTGTTATGGTCGGTGGGTATTATGCATTCTTGCAGGCTAATATTCATAGAATGAATAATATGGTTCAGAAGAATCAACAACAATTAGCTTTATTGAGTAAAAAAGCTGATGAAGCTATTAATAACACGAATACAATTAATGAGATTCGTGACGAGGCAAAGATGTTTCTGTTTTTGCACAAAAAAAATGTGTTTAGTGAGTTTGCTAACTATTTAGTAGAATATCAAGGAAATAATCGAATTACTTTCGTGCGCATCGAATTTAATAAGGATAAGAAAGAAACTCATATTATCGGTGAGTCGAAAGATGGAAATAATTTTGCTCAATTTATAAAAGACATTCAAAAGAATCCCTCGGTACGGAGTGCGGATATTGTATATATAACTCAGAAAGACAGTTTATTTGAGTTCGAGCTATTAATAAAAGTTATGTAGGATTGGTTGAGGCTTTATATATGAACATAGAAAGCAATGTGTTAAAAGATCTTAGTGATGCACCTTTATGGCAAAAAGTATTTTTTGTAATAATTATAGGCATTATAGTATTCTATACCCTGCGAAATATAGTTTTCTATGGTAGTATTGGCAAATTAAATGAGTTAAAAAAAACGCAATTCGAACAGGAAATGAATATTAAATCGTATAGGTTCTTAGACCAGAACCTCAAACATTCCGAGCAGGAGTTAAAGTCAGTCCTCTCAAGTGAACGAGCGTTGTTACTGAACAAAAATGATTTCCCTATTGTCTTGAGTAATCTCACAACGAAATCGCTGGATAATATTAAAATAAATAATATACGTCCCGGAAAAGAAATTGTACAAAAAAAATATGTAACAAAAGATCTCTTTGTTTCATGCGAAGGAACGCTGAGCGGGCTAATGAACTTTTATAGTAACTTGCAGTCTTTTCTTCTATCAAGCACGATTGATAGCATAACAATTACCAGGAAAGATAGCCAAAAGTTTTATTCTGAAATATTTATTACCTCTTATTTGACGACAAATAAGAATTCAAGTATTCCTCTAAAGAGCCAGGGTGTCCCATCTTCCGGTAACATAAGCAGCAATTAAAATATTGCAACCCCAAATTGGTCTTTTAACGCTTTTTTGATTTTTTCAAATAATTTGGTGTTCTTTTGTTTTTTTAAGTTAACCCCTTGCAAATGGGCAAAATATTCCATGATATCACTTTCTTCTTGATTAAGGTATGTTGGTGTAACAATTTTAACGAGCACATGTTCATCCCCGATGCCTCGGGCATGTAAATGGGGGATGCCTTTTCCTTTTATCCTGAATGTAGTGTGGGATTGGGTTCCAGGCGGGACTTTAAGTCCAACCGGACCACTTAAAGTTGGGACTTCAATTTCATCGCCTAACGCAGCTTGTGCAAAGGAGATTTTTACTGAAGTACTGATATCATCACCCTCACGGGCAAATACCGGATGAGTTTTCACCGAGATAAAAATATACAGGTCTCCCGGAGGTCCTCCGTTTGCACCGGTATTTCCGGCTCCGCTTACCCGCAATTTTGCTCCTGTATCGACTCCCGCTGGGATCCTGACCTTAACTGTCTGTTTTTTCTTTTCGCGCCCAGAACCTCCACATGTAGCGCAGGGATTGGAAATTACTTTCCCCTTTCCACCGCAGTTCGGGCAGGTTGTTACCTGCGTAAAACTTCCGAGAATAGTTCTTTGTACTTGCTGAACTTCGCCTGAGCCGCCGCAGGTAGGGCAGGTAGCTTGTTTCGTTCCCGGACGAGCACCTGATCCGGCGCAGGTTGCGCAGGTTTGATAATTGAAGATGTCGATTTCTCTTTCGATTCCTGTTGCTGCCTCTTCGAGTGTTATTGATAAGTCGTAACGAAGATCATCGCCTCTGCGAGGTCCGGTCTCTCTCCTTGTTCTTCTAGCAGAAGTACCTCCAAAAAATGACTCAAAAATATCTTCGAATCCGCCAAATCCTTCGAACCCACCATAACCGCCCCCGAACCCTTGTCCCGCCGACTCGTCAACGTGACCGTATTGGTCATATTGAGATCTTTTTTTCGGGTCAGCTAGTGTTTCGTAGGCCTCATTGATTTCTTTGAATTTGTGGCTGGAATCTGGGCTTTTATTGACATCAGGATGGAATTGCCGGGCTAATTTCCGGTAAGCTTTTTTTATATCACTTTCTGATGCATCTTTTGGGATACCCAGTACTTCGTAATAATCAGTCTTTGCCATTATTACCTCATTCTTTTCTGATAAATAACGGGTGCCAGTGGTGTATATCAGACTGGCAACCGCTTGCTATCAAATTTAGAGTTTATTTTTTATCATCATCGACGACTTCTGCGTCGACAACATTATCGTCATCTGCTTTCTGTTGCTGTTCTGTTTCTTCTCCAGTGCCTTGTTGCGGGCCTTCTTGCCCTTGTTGTTCATACATTTTTGACGAGACGTTATATATCTCTTGCTGCAGTTTTTCTATTCCAGCTTTAATTTTGTCTTTATCATCGGAATCCATAGCTTTTCTAAGTTCACTAATATCACCGTTGATAGAATCTTTTGTCGCTGTATCAACTTTGTCTCCGAGGTCTTTTATTGTTTTTTCAGCAGAGTATATGAGTGAATCGGCTTCATTACGTGCCTCAATCAGTTCTTTTCTTTTCTTGTCTTCATCTTCATGTGATTCGGCATCTTGCCTCATCTTTTCTATTTCAGTGTCATTTAATCCTGAAGATGCAGTTATGGTTATTTTCTGTTCTTTTCCTGTTCCCTTATCTTTTGCAGAAACGTGAACAATCCCGTTTGCGTCGATATCGAAAGTAACCTCTATCTGCGGAATTCCTCTTGGTGCTGGCGGGATGGAAGTCAACTGGAATCTTCCAAGCGTTCTATTGTCACCAGCCATGGCTCTTTCACCTTGAAGAACGTGAATATCGACTGAAGTCTGTCCGTCTGCCGCAGTCGAGAATACCTGGCTTTTCTTTGTTGGTATCGTCGTGTTTTTCTCGAGCAGTTTTGTAAAAACACCGCCAAGAGTCTCTATTCCTAGTGAAAGCGGTGTGACGTCAAGAAGTACGACATCTTTTACATCTCCGGCAAGAACTCCGGCTTGAATTGCGGCTCCTAAGGCAACAACTTCATCTGGGTTAACGCTTTTGTTTGGTTCTTTGCCAAACACTTCTTTCACTTTTTCCTGGATATAAGGAATTCTTGTTGTGCCTCCCACGAGAATTACTTCATCGATTTCATTCACTGATAGTCCGGCATCCTTAATTGCGATTTTGCAGGGCTCGATCGAGCGTCTTACGAAATCTTCGATCATCTGATTAAACTTAGCTCTCGTGAGATTATAATTAAGATGTTTCGGTCCGCTGCTGTCTGCTGTAATGAACGGTAAGTTGATTTCTGTCTGCTGTGTTGAAGAAAGTTCGATTTTTGCTTTTTCGGAAGCTTCTTTTAATCGTTGGAGTGCCATTGTGTCCTTTGAGAGGTCGATTCCCTGCTCTTTTTTAAACTCAGTAACTAGCCACTCAATAATTTTAGAATCAATGTTATCTCCGCCCAGGTGGGTATCGCCATTGGTTGAAAGAACTTCGAATACACCTTCTCCCAATTCTAGGATAGAGATGTCAAAGGTACCGCCGCCGAAGTCATAGACAGCAATTTTTTCTTCCTTTTTCTTTTTGTCTATTCCATATGCTAATGCGGCCGCTGTCGGTTCGTTAATAATTCTTAGAACTTCGAGTCCTGCTATCCTTCCGGCATCTTTGGTTGCTTGTCGTTGGCTGTCATTGAAATATGCCGGGACAGTGATAACTGCCTGGGTTACTTTTTCTCCTAAGTAGGCTTCAGCGTCTGATTTCATTTTCTGGAGGATCATTGCTGATATTTCAGGAGGAGCATAATGTTTTCCCTGAATATCGACAACTGCGTCTCCATTCTTGCCATTAACAATTTTGTACGGGACAATTTTCTCTTCTTCTCTTACTTCGTTTTCTTTACGCCCCATAAAACGCTTAATAGAAAATATCGTATTGTGGGGGTTGGTAACTGCCTGTCTTTTAGCAACTTGTCCAACTAACCTTTCTCCTGTTTTGGTAAAGGCAACAATTGAAGGTGTCGTTCTTCCTCCTTCTGCATTAGTGATGACAGTTGCTTCGCCACCCTCCATAACAGCTACGCACGAATTTGTTGTTCCTAAATCTATACCTATTACTTTTCCCATTATTGTAACCCCCTTATTTTATTTTTCTTTGGAAACTATAGCCATGGTAGGCCTTAATACTTTACCGTGAAACAAATATCCTTTTTGCAATTCTTTAGTGACAACTCCCGGCTCATACTTATCTGAGTCTTCTTCCATTACTGCATTATGAACGTGCGGATCAAACTTTGTTCCTACCGCTTCTATTGGCTCAATATGGTGTTTGGTGATGAAATTTTCCACTTGTTTGTGGATTAATTCAAGTCCTTTTGTAACGCTTTCATTTTTTGTCTTTTCATCGATATTCAAAAAAGCTTGATCAAAACTATCAAGCACTGTAAGGAATTCCTTGAGTAGCTTTTCATTCGCTGATTTAAGTAGATTTATTTTTTCTTCTTCTTTTCTTTTTTTGAAATTATCAAATTCTGCGAGTAGCCGTAAATATTTATCTTTTTGTTCCTCTATTACTTTGTTTTTTTCTTCAACTTCTTTCTCTTTTGTCAGCTCGGGCATTTCCTCAATTATTTTGTTAACTTCTTCGGGTTTTTCCTTAAGTTCAGGTTCTGATGTCATAGCGACATTCTCTCCCGGATTTTCATGGATTATTACTTTTTCCTTTTCATTGGATTCCGACGTGTTCTCATTTTCTTGGTTGTTTTCACCTGTTGGATTCATCTTTCCCCCCCTCTAATTCGTTATTTGTTCATTAATTATCGTATCAAGATTTTTTGATACGGCATGGAGTACAGTTGATATATTCATATATTTCAATCTCCGAGGTCCAATTACTACAACATCACCTTCATTATCGTTCACAGTATAACTAACTTGCGCCATAGTGCAACTCCTTAATCTATTTTCGTTATTTTCGGAGCCTATAGTAAAGTTTACCTCATCAGCTGTGGTATTTTTTTCGAAAATTAGATTGGCAAGAGTTTTTTCCTGTTCGATAACCTCAACAATCCCCCTTAGATCTTCAATGCAGGAGAAGTCATGATTGTAGATCATGAGATTTGATGCGCCTTTTTTGAAAATCGTGGGTCTTTCCTTAAGATATGCACCTGCATTTTTAATGACCTGGAATGTTTTTTCCAGTAATTTCTTATGTCCAGGAAGTTCTCCGAGCATTTTTTTAAGTTCAAGATTTTCTAGCTCGGCAAAACTTTTATCCAGGAATGTTTTGTGAAGTAAGTTCGATATCTGGTCTAAATCGGCATCATCAATTTTCTCGGAGCCGTTGATGAGAAAATCTTTGCTTATGCCGGTGTCCATTAATATGACAACAAGTATCTGATGAACATTAAGGAGTATTACTTTGATCATTTTTATTATACTATGCCTCATATCAGGCATAGAAATAAAGCAGAAACAGTTGGTGAGCTCAGCGAGAATATATGCTGTCTGCTCAAGGATCAAGCTTATATCATTAAACAGGTCCTTATAAGTTTTAATGACTTCTGTTCTGGTGTCATTTGGTGTTAAGTGACTTTTGACATAATTATCAACGTAAAATCTGTATCCTTTATCCGTTGGGACTCTGCCTGAAGAGGTATGGGGATGAGTTAGATAACCCTCTGTTTCCAATAGGGCAAGTTCACTGCGAATAGTGGCCGGGCTTACATGAAAGCCATAATCTTGCGCCAGTTTACTCGAGCTTATGGCGTTGCCAGAATCAATGTAGCTATTTATAACAGCTTGCAAAATAGAATTTTTTCTTTTATCCATATGCTATCGTATATTTCTAGTTTACAATCTTATTGAGCTGGCACTCGACGCATGCGAGTGCTAATCAATGGTAAAGAATACCATTCTCGAATAGGCATGTCAAGTAACTTATTTGATTGTAGCCACTAATTCTGCCAGTTTTTTTTGCAATTTATCGGCTGTTTTTTTGTCGTCAGGAATAATCTCTTTACCCAAATAATTGAAAATGAAATGTAAATCAGTTAAAATTAACATAAAAGATCAAAATAATACTTTAAGTTTTATTATCGGAGGTTATCTTTGGAAGACTATAGAAAGGCTTTGTTAGATGAGTTTATCAATGAAGCTGAAGAAAAAATAGAAATACTTAATAACTCGTTGCTTGAGCTTGAAAAAGACCCAGGCAATAAAGAGTGTATTAATAACATTTTCAGGGCTACCCATACACTGAAGGGTGGTTCAGCAGCCATGGGGTTTGAGAACTTTACTCAATTAACGCACGCCATGGAAGATATTTTTCATTATATTAGAAATGATAAACTGCAGGTCACCCCAAACATTATCGATGTTTTTTTTACAACCTCGGATTTTTTAAAAAGTTATCTGGCAAAGATTAATTCAAATGATTTTAATGCAATTAAGATTGATGACATTCTAGAAAAGCTTGAGAACATTATTTCTGTTACTCCGGTTAAAAAGATCGAAAATTCTAATCAAAAAAATGTAAAGGAGAAAACTGCTGCCACGGCTATTAATTCTCTTACTATAGATACCCTGATTTCTAACTTGCCTGAAAATATTCTTAAGAAAATACAACGAAAATTAAATGAGAACATTGATGTTTTTGGCGGATGTATTCAACTAAAAGAAGATATTCCAATGAATTCACTTATTGTTTTTATGCTGTTTACAAAGTTAGGTGGCTTTGGAACTATTATCTGGTCCGACCCGCCGGTGGAGCTTTCAGAGGATTATGACGGCACCAGGATCACCTTTGTCCTTGCCTCTGATGCAAAGAAAAACGAGCTTTTGAAATCCTTGAAAATACCGGAATGTAAGTCATTAAACATTTTGGCGATAAATCTGGACGCTTTAAAAAATGTTTTTAAAACTGAAAAAACAAAGAACAATCTTCCCCAGGTTAGCCCTGTGCTTATGCCTCCTCAAGAAAAACCGAATATAAATGAACTGGATCCGGCAATTTTAGGGAGTGTTACTTCTACCTTAAAAGTAGATTCTCAACGGGTTGATAACTTATTAAATTTAGTTGGAGAGCTGCTTATTAATCGATCTCGATTCTCACAGGTAGTTACCGGAATAAAAAAAACACATAGCAATTTGAGTTTTGTCTCTCACCTCAATGAAACAGTAACGCAGTTAAAGAAAATAACCAACGATCTGCAAGAAGGAATAATGCAGCTTCGGATGATAAAAATAAACCAGATATTCAACAAATTTCCTAGATTAGTCCGTGACATTTCCAGGAAATTGGATAAAAAGATCAATCTGGAAATAACCGGACAGGAAACCGAGCTGGATAAACGGGTTATAGAAGAAATCCGGGACCCGATCATGCATATCGTGAGGAATTGTGTCGATCATGGTATCGAGACATATAGTGAACGAAGTGCACTTGGGAAGCCGGAAAACGGGACGCTTCGGTTAGATGCTTGCCACGAAGGAAATCAAATTGTCATAAAGATTTCTGATGATGGCCGCGGGATTGATCTGGATTTAGTTAAACAAAAAGCCATTGAACTAGGTATGATTAATAAGGCAGAAGCCCAGAAAATGCTTGAGCAAGAGATCTTGTATTTAATTCTTCAGCCGGGATTTTCTACTTCGACGCAGGTTAATGATTTGTCCGGCCGTGGGGTTGGAATGGATATTGTTAAGAGGAATATCGAAAAACTCAATGGAACAATCAAAATTATTTCAGAAATTAATAAAGGCACCACATTTCTGATTAAACTTCCCTTAACTTTAGCTATTATTCCGACATTACTTGTAAAGATCAATAACGGGGTTTTTGCCGTCCCTTTATCTTCGGTTACAGAGATAATTGAAATTTCTACAAATAGTATTAAAATGGTCAATGGAAATGAGATGATTGCTTTGCGTGATCTAGTAATTCCTCTTATTCGATTAAATAATTACTTTAATCCGGATTTGCCTTATAAAGAAATAGAGCTTGCCGATGTCGCGATAATCAACATCGCTGAACAGCATGTTGGGCTTGTTGTTGACGCTTGCATGGGGGAACAGGAAATCGTCATTAAATCATTGACCAGTGAACTCACCGAGAGTGCCGGTATTTCAGGTGCTGCAATATTAGGCGATGGCACCATCGCACTTATCATCGATGTAGCAACAATTATTAGAAGAACAGCTGAAATCAACAACATTATTAATATGAGTAATTATAATAAAAACGTAAGATATTGAGCGAACGTAAAAAAACTGAGTAGGAGAATTTAATATGGTCCTTGCAAAGGTGTTTATTGTTGATGATTCGGAATTTATGATTAATTTGTTGATAAAGAATCTGGAGACAATTGGTTGCGAAGTTATAGATAAGGCAACTGATGGAATGGATGCTATTGAGAAATATAAAAATATAGCTGATAATGTTGATCTTGTGACTCTTGATATTTCGATGCCGAAACAAGATGGAATAGTCACTTTGCAAGAACTTTTGAAGATAAATCCGAAAGCAAAAGTTATTATGATTAGTGCTTTAGGAAATAAAGATGAGGTAAAAAAAGCAATCCTTTTGGGTGCAAAGCATTTTATTGTTAAACCGTTCACGCCCTCTATCGTTAAGGACGTAATTAAGTATGTACTCAACAAAAGATATTAATTGGGTGTAATTAAATTCGTTAGAAGGGATATTGTAAACAATATGAAAGCCGACATAATCAATCCTTTTGTTACCGGGGCATTATCAGTCCTGCGGCAGTTACTTCCATCATCCGAAATTAAACAAGGTGAACTTTCAATAAAAAAAGAATACAGTTTTCTCGGTGAGCAGCTTATAATAATAAACTTTTTTGGTGATTTGGAAGGATTGTTTATTTTTGATATGAAAGAAGAAACTTCGATAAAGGTTTCCGAAATAATGAATAGTACGGTATTGAATTTATATAATGGAATGGTGACGGCTACAATCAAAGAAATGGCCAATATGATTGCCGGAAAGGCAATTTCATACCTGCGAGAAAGCGGAATCTGTTTTGATATTTCTACGCCCGAAATAATTACTGCCTCCTCCTTTTCAGCACCAGAAAAAATTACAAAGATATTGCATATTCCTATTGATACGAAAGTTGGCCGGATAGTTATTAATATCGCATTATCTTCTTAGCGGTAAAAAATTAAATAATTCTTTCCCTCTGTCTTTATAAAAAGCTAACCCTAACCATGCCCAGTTTTGACTGTAATAATCATAAGGGTCTTTATCCCAATATCCAGCAGCATTATATCGGTTTTGCATTCTATTAAATATTTTTTTTGCATTTACAGTATCTCCTGCTGCATGAAAGAAAGCCAGATAGGCCCCATTTATTCCGGGGTATTCGTAGTTAAGTCCTCTTATATCTCCTGATTTCCCAGATAAATAGTAGCCGCCTCGAATAAACCCATTTTTATTAAGTTCAGTCTTAAAGAATTCATAGGTTTTATTCTTTAAGATATTTTCCGGTAGTGAGGTTTCGTACCAGGAACTATGAAGCGAAATAAAAAACCAGATTCTAAAAGCGTCCCAGCTGCAAAGGTAATCATCAATCTTATTATCTTGTGCCCAGGGGAGGTCAATAACTTCTCCAGTGAGCGAGTACATGAACCAGTCAGGAACAAGGGTGTTATTTCCAATAACCAATTCACCTTTTTGATTTTTTAATTTAGCAGTCGAACCTCGATTAATATCATAATACGTTGATTCTATAAGTTCTTTCCATGGTCTTGCAGTGTCGACGCCTGCAAATATCTCATAGAGAAAGGGCATATAATAGGATATATTGATCCATGGCTGTCCATGATCGTTTGAAACAAGGTGTATCCTTGGCTTTCCAATAATTTTTCCGCCATAAAGAATTATATTGTCGATATAAAATTCGTCTCCTTCTGGTTGAAACATTATGTTTTTAACGCCTTCCCAATTAAATTCGCGAGGGGAATCCATCTCGCTGAATGAAAAAACAATATTTTCCCAATCCTCTTCCCATAGATTTTTTACTATACTTGCTTTTAATCCGTTAGTATCTTCAATAATAATTCTAACTGCGTCAGTGCCCTTTGCATAAAAAGACAGGCCTTCTGTTTCCGATAAGTTTGAATTGCCCAGGACTTTTCCTATCCCCATATAGGTTGCGCCGAAAGATCCCGCATAGAGACCATGTCCGGTGCTTATTCCGTTAACGAGTTTCTTTTTTACTGATAACCCATCCGATGAATATGAGAACCAAGCGCCTACGGTAAGAGGATTGTCAAATCCATCAATTTCGCCTGGCGTGATTTTTAGAACGCATTTGTTCCAGAGATCATGTAAAATATTTTTTGCATTGGAAAGGTAGTTGAGTTCGCCTTTTTCTGAACCCCATCGATTATGAGCAAAAATGAGGGACCCTGCTATTAATTCATCGCCATCAGGAGCAACGTCATACCCGGACCTCCATTGCTTTTCAAGATTGTTTTTTTGCCAGGTATAGTAAATGACTCCGTCTCGTCCTGATTGATTTACGTTTTTTGTCCATCTCCAGGCAAAGAGATTATCTTGCTTTTCTATTGGAAGTTCTGTCCACTGTTTTGTTTGCCAATTGAATGTCTTAATGTTTTTTCTCATGAGGTTATGATACGCCCATTTCCAGGTTTTATCGAAAGTTTCTTTGTCATTGACCCAAACTGAGCGGAATAGTACGTATGAGACAGTTTCTGAAAAAGTTAAATAGGAATCTTTGCTTCCATTAGCGATATCTTCCCTGTCGAGGTCTGCTAATGGCCTTCCATCAGGTTCAATCTTGTAACTTTTATAATGTTCCCAACTGGTTTTGAGGATGTCATCGGCAGCTAACGCATAGCTACACACTAGAGTGAGGAGTGAAAGGATCAGAAATAGCTTTGAAAGTATCATAAGTAAAAATACCTAAGGGAATTAATTTGTCTTCCCTGTTTTTTTTACCCATTAAATATCGCAGGTTAAACATTTAAAATTATCGTTATGTTGACTGTCGGTAAGTTAGAAAAATAAGAAAGTGTCGGTTTTTTTTAAAAAAATATCAAATATAAATGAAAAATTTTATAGAAAAAAATATATATCTTTTTCCTGTTGCTTGTTTTTAATGTCAAAAAAAGCTATAGCTGCAATAAAAAAATCATATTTAAGTTAAATAACGCAGTGTATAGACAAAATAGGCAAAATATTATTATTATATGCACAGGGAACTCTAAAAAAAAGAAAGGCCCAAAAAGGAGGAAGAAAAGATATGCAAATATCAAATATAAATGAGGAGGAAAATAATACAATGGTAAAAAAGATTAGTTTAATGTTAACAATAGCAGCTCTTAGTATTCTATGTATTGCAGGATGTGGTCAAAAGAGCAACCAAGAAGCAACAGAAACACCACAAGAAAATCAACAGGAAGCAGTAGCACCAGCTACCGCAGCTCCAGCAACAGAAGAAGTAGCTACACCAGCTGAGCAAGCAGCTCCAGCAGCAGAAGCCCCAGCGGCAGAAGCTCCAGCAGCAGAAGCTCCAGCAGCTAAATAATATTTGAAAATAGCCTTTAGAATTATAACAATAATTCTAAATAGAATTGTTAGTTTATTAGTACATCTTCCTCCTTCTCTTTTTAAACTAACATAACTCAGATTTGTTATATTCTAAGGCATTATAAATATCATATGGTAATTATAATGAGGGACTGTACTGTTAATGTATAGTCCCTTTTATAATTTTTATTATTGCTGAAATATTTCCTTCCCGCACTATTCTATCCTAAAAGATACTTTTTTGAATAAATATTAATAAATTATATCGAAAGAAATATAGTAACTATCCTCAAAGTATTCTCAGTGAGAATTTTAAAAGAATTATCTTTGTGAATTCCAATCGCTCTGTTTTAAATGATTGACGTAAATGCGTTCGTCGCAGAGGCTCGATTTCGGCTGCTATGGCTCAAAAGCGCCAGGCGGCAGGTTTGGGCTTGTTGGGTGCGCAAGGGCTATTGTTGAGGTAAATAGCGATGCGGTGAGAAGTGCGAATGAGGTCTCTGCGTATTCCGGTAAATTATCCGGTGTCATCAGATTGTAGCGACGGGAAAAATGGCGAACAACTTTTTATATTAAAGAGGGTTGATAGAAGAAACGGAAAGCTGCTTGAGTTCATCTTCCGAATATATTTTTTTCAAATTTTCAAGAATAGCCTCAAAAGGAGTTTGCTTAAGGAGCTCGAATACTTTTGTTGTGCCGATTTTTTCAAAAACTGTTTTAATCGCAATGAGCTCATGTTCCGTGGCTGTTAAGGTTTTGGTTAATAAAGGTATGAGACTTAACTCCTGATAATTTGTGAGTATTTCTAGGGCCACCGATTGCAATACTTCATCTTGGGCTGATAGGCATTCAACAAAATAAGCAATACTTGCCTCGGTAGGCTGGACCGAAAGTGCTGCTATAAGCATTGCCTGCTTGATTTGGTCATCATTTTCTTTAAGTTCCTCGATAATCTGCTCATTAAAAATCCCGTTATAAGATCCGAGTGCTTGAAACGCTCCCAGTGAGATTTCCGGGAGAGAGTGATTAAGAAGGTTAAGTAATAGCTTGCTGTCTATTGCCGGATTAGAAAAAATAATGAACGTAAGGGCTTCTGATATTTTTGTAATATCATTACCCTCAAGAACTTTTACAATATTGTGTAAGTGATCACTTTCCATAATTCTCAGTTCAGTTATAAACAAAAAGATTATAAAAAATACTCATAGAGTATTTTTTATAATACGGATTTGCGATAGATGTTAGCTTAGCACCTTAGCATTTATGAATGAAAGCTTTGTAGCGCTTCATCTTCAGTGTCGAAAATATCAATCTTTTTAGAAATTTTTGTAATTTCAAGAACACGTTTTACGTCTTTATTGGTATTTGATAACTTTAAATTGCCATTTTTTGCAATGGTTTTTCTGTAGCCGTCAAATATTGAGCCCAATCCTGAGCTGTCTATATAGGATACATTGCTTAAATTAACAATGATATTATTTTGTCCTGAATCGAGAAGAGCATCGATGGCTTCTAAAAAGATAAAATGATTGTCAATATCAAGCTCGGTAAATCCTGTTACAGTTTCTTGTCCTTCATCATTTTTTGTAAGCTCGTATCCAATATCTAAGATAATTACGTTATTTTTCGTTCTTTGCTTAATTTCCATGGTGAAACTCCTTCTCTAGATTTAATTAGCATTACCTTTTCATATTTTATAATGGTTTATACATTATTTTCAAGCTGTTCGGAATATTTTATCATTATTAGTTCTGTTCCCTTCCCTGGATCGATTTTATATGTAACATCGTCCATTGTCGATTTTATCAAGAACACACCGAGTCCATTCCCTTGAAAGTCGTCAAGGCTACGGGTTTGTTTTATTGCTAGTTCTCCATATGTTTTCCCGAAATCTTGAAAATAATATTCGACCCGGTCAACAAATACGGTAACTTTAAATATTATATTTTGGTCTGGATCATTTCCGTAGGCATGTTTGATAATATTTGCATGTGCTTCATTTACTGCTAGTTTTATATCATAAATTGCCGATGTATTAAATCCCATAATTTTGCTTGCTTCTTCGACAGCCTCTCGCACCAATTTAACATTCTTAGTTGCGCTTGAGATATGAAGTTGTTTTTCCCATAAAACTTTATCTTGATGTCTGACCGATATTCCATCGAGGTCTTTTGCTTTTATAATGACGAGCGTGATGTCATCATGCTGCGGAGCATCTTTAACAAAATTAATTAGGCTCGTATATATTTTATCGACGATTTTATTTGAAGGTAAATGTTTGTATTTTCGTATGTATTTTTGGAGTCGGTCTTCCCCAAAATTTTCTCCTTCAGGGCTTCTAGCTTCAACTATACCATCAGTGTATATAGATAAGATGTCTCCCGGTGCTAAAATCAGGCTTTTTTGTTCATAATCAATGTCTTCAAGGCCTCCCACAGGAAACCCTTCGGTATCAAGCTTTAAGAATTCATCAGTTTTTGCAACAAACAGGAGTGGTACTTCATGACCGGCATTGGTATACCGAAGTTCTCTCATGGAGTCATTAATAATACAGTAGAACATCGGTACGAATTTTGTTATAGCAGGCTCATTTAAAACTGCTATATTAATGTTTTTTATAACCTCTTTGGTGTTTTGAAAGCCCTTTACATTTATTTGGATAATAGATTTGATCATAATTGTGATAAGGGCTGCCGGAATCCCTTTTCCGATAACGTCAATAATGGCTATTCCGATATGATTATTATCATTTTTGTTAACTTGAAAAAAATCATAATAGTCTCCACCTATCCCACGGGCCGGGATGCTAATCCCTCCATATTCAAAATTAGTACTTTTTGGTAGCTTTTTCGGGAGTATTCTTTTTTGTATTTCGTGGGCAAGTTTTAATTCTTGTTGTATTTTCTGTTCATTAAGGGTTTTTTGGTAGAGATAGGCATTTTCAATTGCTGAAGCCGAAAGTGAGGCGATTGTTTCCAATGTTTCGATATCATCTTTTGAAAGCTCCTGGATCTCGGGCTTGTCTTTTCTTATGACAGTAAGGATTCCAATTACTCGTTCCTTTGAGAGGAGTGGAACTGATATGAGTTCCTTAAGGACTATATCTACTTCCTGTGAGTTTTTTGTGGCTTTTTCCAAGAGGAAATTCTTTTTTAACGGGATATTTTTAAAGATAAGGGTACGCCTGGCCTGAATTGTTTTTTTGAGCAGATTATCTCCGGTTGCCATTGTTATGAATTCAATGGATTCAGGGAAATTTGCTTCGAATTCAGAAATATATCGTGATTTTGACTTCGTCGGGAGTACCCATGATGACTTTGTACAAAGAATTTTTTTCTCAAGAAGGTAAAGTGCTCCCATATCGGCGTTTGCGACATTTAAAATGTAATCACCTAAAATTGAGAATAATTTTTCTTGATTGGCGATGGAGTTAATAAGTTCCCGCGCTTTATTGATAATCGCTATTTTCTCCGACTTTTCTTTTTCGATTTTCTTTAAATAGGATATGTTTTTGAGTGAAATCGCAATCCCGGAGAAGAAGTTCGTCCCAGATGAATAGACCGGGTCGATATTGACCAAAAAGATCAAGATTTCCTGGTTTTTTTGAATACTAATTTCCTGCCCCGAAATTTTAGTATTGTTCTGTAGCGCTTCTTTTACCAGATGGGATATTTTTATCTTTTGTAGAATTTTAGCTATTTTCTTAAACCCGCTTTTATTTTTAAAGCCGAAAAGAGCACGCGCTTGTTTGTTGAGAGTGAGAGGTTGCTGGTTGGTGTCTAAAATGATGATCGCATCTTCCAGGTGCTCGATAAGATGGCTGATTCTCTTTTTTTCACTTTCAACTAATTGGCTGAGCCTTCCAAGCACCGTGGCCATCTGGTTTGCAATAGTATAGGCAAAAGCGATTTTTTCTCTTGAAAAAGCTTTTTCATGAACACTGCATAGACTAGTTATTCCAATGATTTCACCTTTAAATGAGAGCGGGATATTAATAAATGACCTGATGTTCTGAGAGATATCGTCAATTGCGTAGGCTTCGTCAATGGAGATCTGCTCAGAATTAACTGTGATATTATTATAATCTATTTTTTGTTGGAAGAAGGTTTCGGCTGTCTTGTAGACATTGGATATCACGTTGTCTATAAAAGATTTGTGTAAATAGGGTGAGGACTTAAGGTAGATAACTTTGTTTTCAGAAATATCATGCAAAAGAATAGAACAGAAATCATAGGTTAAAATACTATAGAGCGAATTCATAATTAAGCTGGCAATCTCTTGATAGCTGAGATAATAACTTAAGGCCGCGCTGACATTATAAAGGACTGATAATTCGTGATTTCTTTGCTGGAGCTTTATTTTTTCCTGCTCGATCCGCTGTTGAAGAGAGGTGTTTTCATTAATTAGTCCGCCAACTATCTGCACGATAAGATCTTTTTCAGGCAAATTATTAATTCTACTAAAAATTTCTGATAAAATCTCTAAGTTATCTATAGAAGCATTTGCCTTTAACTTATTGGCTATAGTTACATTACTCGTGTCTATCTCAAGATTAGAAATAGTTCTTCCTCCTTAATAGCAGTATAAAAACTGTAATTAGCTATTCAAATAAATATGGGGTAAAATCTTCCAGATATTTATTTAATTCTAGATTATGCTTGGATAAAAATCAAATATCGGAAAAATCGTGATGCAGCAATTTGCAGATGCTGTCATTCCTACATTATATTTATCTCTTCCTTTTTCATCCTGTGGATTTCTATATTCATCAATCGTGGATCAATCCCTAAAACTTCAATGATTTCTCTTTCAATTTCAACATCTATACCGTTAGCAGAAATTATGATGCTGGTATTATTTTCTTCAGGCTTAAAATTTGTAATAGGGTTAGGATTATCTATCATCATTGTTCAATTTCATTTGCAAGTTTTTCCAGACTTCTCGCAGGCCTCTTTTAACTGTCTCGAGCCCTCCGGGTTCTTCTCCTGATTCGGCTCCTTCTATTCCAAGCATGGAGAGTACTTCTGAAGAGATCTTTTTCTTGGCGTTGTCGAGTTTTTTCTCCAGGTCTTTTTTGATTTCAGCTAATCCGGTAGCTACTAATGCTATGAGCCCACCTTTTTGGACCTCACTAACTGTCCCGGGGATTTTAAGCTCTTTCGGGATTGATACCTTTTTTAGGTTATTATTGCCGTATTGCTGATTCGAGTGCTGTTGAATTCCTTCAAGTGACATTTTCAGGGTCTCCTAGCTTAGAGTGATTGTTACCATATCAGATTCTCTGCCATTATCAAGAAGATATTTTCCTATTTGTAACATTTTTCGTTGATCTTCCATATCTCCCTTTTTGCCATTTACATAAATCTCACCAGTATGGCGTAAATAAACGTAAACTAATCCTGGCTGGGCTGGGATTTTTTTATAGAGAGTTATTTTTTCATCGTTTTCTGCATAAACAACTTTGCTTCCGTCAGGGAGTGTTTTATTGGGATCAGCAAATTGAATGATTTTAGATTTTTTATGTTTAAAGTTTTTTTCCTTGTTTTCTTCTGGTGATGGAGGAAAATAACCTGAATTGTAGTAAGATTGTGTTAATTGATTGCCTAGCACGGTATTTCTCCCTTTTTCATTAATGTTTACGCTCTTATTGTATAGTAACATTATTCCCAGACAAAATAGTTGTTAAACCTAAAATTATAAAGTATATTTGTAATAATTATGGTAATTATATTCGGGGGCTGCGCGTTTCATTTTCAGCAGTGAATTTTCAGCTATCATTTATATTAACGCGTATTGTCGCGATGATTAACATTTTAAATTCCTGCTACCCGGGAAAAAATAATAATGCAATGGCAGCAAAGCTGCAGGTGCTCTATTAATTGAAGTAAAAAGGAATCAAAATGAGAAAACCTATACTTGATGTATTAAAAAATAACCTACTGGTAATTGACGGAGCGATGGGTACGTTGCTGCTTCAATCAGGCATTCCTTCGGGGTCATGCTTTGAATCGGCGAATGTCACGCATCCTGATATTATCAAAAAAGTTCACAAGGCTTATCTAGATGCCGGGGCAGATATTATCGAGACAAATACCTTTGGCGGGTCTCCGCTTAAGTTGAAAAACTATGGGTTGTCCGATAGAGCTTATGAGTTAAATAAGTCTGCAGTCGTATTGGCAAGGGAAGCTGCCGGTATTGATCACTATGTCGCAGCTTCATTAGGACCTTGTGGCAGGTTACTTGAACCTGTTGGACCGACCAGTTTTGAAGAAGTTTATGAGAGTTTTTCTGTCCAGGCAAGAGCTTTTGCGGATGGCGGTGCCGATATCGTTTCTATTGAGACAATGGGGGATTTAGCGGAACTTAAAGCTGCAGTTTTGGCAGTACGAGACAATACAACCTTACCGATTATCTGTAGCGTTACCTATGATCAGAATCTCTATACTATGACCGGCTCTGACCCCTATCTCGTATTCGTAACCTTGGCTGCTATGGGAGTTGAGGTTATCGGTACTAATTGCGGTATGGGACCGGATGGCATGGTACAGGTAATCAAGCTTTATAATCAGGCAAAAGAAGAAAATGGCTTTAACACTATCCTATCTGTGATGCCAAATGCCGGATTACCGGAAATGATCGACAACAAGACTGTTTACAATCTCGATCCTGTGAAGTTTTCTTCTTATAGTGAGACGTTCGTATCTTTTGGTGTTTCAATCCTTGGGGGGTGTTGCGGGACCACGCCGGAACATATTTCTGAGGTAAAAAAGGTCATCAGTGCTACGAAGCTTTTTGATCGAACTGAGAAAAAAGGACCCATAAAGAACCTGACTGTCCTCACCTCAAGAAACAAAAAAATAGTGATATCTGATCAGCACTTGCCCGTTATTATTGGTGAAAGGCTTAACCCGACTGCCAAAAAATATCTTTCGGAGGATCTTTTATCTCAAAAAACCGAGCTCTATTATAAAGAAGCAAAAGCACAACTTGAGAATGCTCCTGACTTACTCGACGTAAATGTCGGATATCCCGGTATTAACGAGGCTGAAGCAATGCAGCAGGTAGTACTCATGCTTACGAAGCACTTTGATGTTCCCTTATGCCTTGATAGCGCAAACTATCTCGTTCTGGAAAAAGGACTTCGCGTGTATCCTGGGAAAGCGCTTATTAATTCCGTCAACGGTGAAGAAAAGAGCCTGACAACGGTATTGCCGTTAGCGAAGAAATACGGTGCTGCCATTATTGGTTTAACGCTAGATGAGAAGGGTATTCCCACTAAAGCGGAAGACCGAGTAAGAATTGCTCGAAAGATTGTTGAGCGAGCACAGGAATATGGCATTAATAAAAACGATATCTTCATCGATACGTTGGTGCTTGCCGCCAGTTCGAACCAGCAGGACGCCATGGAGACGATCAAGGCGTTAACCACGGTAAAAAATGAACTGGGGGTTAAGACCTCGCTGGGAATCAGCAATATATCCCATGGGCTTCCTCGAAGGAAGCTTATCAATCATACCTTTATGGCGATGGCATTGGGAGCTGGGTTGGATGCTATTATCGCTAACCCCATGGACCATTTTGTCAGGTCATTAATTGCCGCGTCATCTGTTATCACAAATAGAGATCGGATTTGTGCCAACTACATAGCCAACCATGAGACGTTTCTTGTTGCGGAGGAGACTATCTCCGGCGTGCCAAAGGATAAAAATAATGATTCTAACAATATCGAGGAACAAAAGCTCCGGAAACTCCGTGAATATCCGGTTATGTTCGATATTGCCAGGATAGTTATCGAAGGCGACAGCAATTCGATTATTGATATGGTGGAAAAAGCTAAAAAAGACTTTACTCCGCAGGAAATAATGGAAAAAGGATTGCTTGGTGGTATGGAGTATGTCGGTGCTAATTTTAAAGCCCAGAGAGTATTTCTGCCCCAGGTTATGGCTAGTGCAGAGACGATGAAAAAAGCTTTTGCTTATCTAAAGTCGTTTATGAAAACAGACGCTGTTATCTATAAAGGCACCGCTATTATTGCTACCGTCAAAGGTGATATCCATGATATTGGTAAAAATATTGTCGCGATGATGCTTGAAAATAATGGATTTAAGGTAATTGATCTGGGGAAGAATGTCGAATGCGATGATATTATTGCTTCTGCGAAAGAACATAACGCAGAGTTGATTTGTTTGAGTTCTTTGTTAACAACGACTATGCCGGAAATGGAAATTGTAATAAAGAAGTGCCTTGAGGGTGGATTACGCGCTAAAGTCATGATCGGAGGTGCGGTAGTCACTCAATCATATGCCGATAAAATCGGCGCATACTATTCGAGTGATGCGATTGAAGCCGTCGATACTGCTAAAGGATTAGTAGAAATAATATAATGAAAATACACACAATCGTTGGATCTCTTTCGGTAATTTTTTTTATTCTATCATTTACACAGGTACATGCAATAACGATGCTTGCTGACCAATCTTATTATCCTGCCCTACTTAAAGCAATCGAGCAATCTACGACAAAGGTCGGTGTAACTGTGTCGGCATTATCGGTAGATAAAAATAATAAGTCTGATCCGGTCTTGAAGGTATTAACCGCTCTGGCTAGGGCTGCGCAAAGAGGGGTTCAGGTAGCTATCGAAGCCCCACTGCCTCAAGATATCTCCAAGAAACTTAGTAGTTCAGGAATCAAGATTGTTTCATGCCTTGGACAATTCCAGCAAACAAAAATCTGCGTTGATGGTGAGATCATCATTGGGAGTCATTCATGGACCAAGCAAGATTTTCTCGACGGTCATGCCCTTAGTTTTCTTTTCAAAAAACAGGATTTATTATCTTCTGTTGATGAAAGGTATTTCGTTAAGTATTTAACCGCGGGGGCCGCTAAATCAACAAGTTCTATCGTAATTGCATTAAATAACGGGGATTTCCTTAATAAGAAGGATAAAGAAAAATTCTACAATCTGTTAAAAAATAAACAAATAAATAATGTTCCTGTGAAGATTCTTTTTGATCAGAACTCTGTGAGTTCATATTCAATTTTGAATTTATTTACAAAAAATGAGAAAAATCTGGAAGAAGCTCAAGCGCTTTCTTCAAGGAAGATACCGGTATGGCTCGATATGGCTGGCACTGGGTTCAACTTTCAGCTATTTGTTTTCGATGACGTTATTCTTTTTAAAGGAGAGCCAAAAGAGGCCAAAAAAAGTAAGAAGGTGGGATATCATATCTTTCAATCATTAGAGATGAGCCTTCAGGTAAAAGAATATTTGGAAAGCATTCCCAGATTGCTTGTTAAAGATATTATCAAATATAATTAATTTTCTCACACCTTAATTATATGATTTGATTTTAATCCCTTGATTAGGCTAAGAATCGTGAAAATACGTCTAATTGTCACCCTAAAAGGGATTATGCTATACTAATCTTGTTTGTTCTAAAATTATTATTATTGAAAAAATATACAATCCTGGAGGAGGAAGAAAGAATGTCAGATAGAAGTTTTAGATTTACGTCAGAGTCAGTCACCGAAGGGCATCCGGATAAAATATGTGATCAGATTTCTGATGCAGTGCTTGATGCGATCCTGGCTCAGGACCCAAATGGAAGAGTTGCTTGTGAATCGCTTGTCACAACCGGGATGGTTGTCGTTGCTGGGGAAATAACAACTAATGCTATAGTTGATATCCCTGAAATTGTAAGAAAAACAGTAAAAGAGATTGGTTATTCAAGCTCAGATCAAGGGTTTGATTATAAGACATGCGCGGTCCTTACTTCAATTGATAAGCAATCTCCCGATATTTCTCAAGGAGTAACGGAAGGTTGTGGACTGTATGATGAACAAGGCGCTGGCGATCAGGGTATGATGTTCGGGTATGCATGTAATCAGACTGAAGAACTTATGCCGCTACCTATTTCTCTTGCACAAAAATTAGCTATTAAATTAACTGAAGTGAGAAAAAATGGGCTTCTTCCATATTTGCGAGCAGATGGCAAAACGCAAGTTACGGTTGAGTACAAAGGTAGAAAGCCTGTCGCGGTAAGGAACGTTGTTGTATCAAGCCAGCATGATGAGAATGTAACACACGAAGTGTTGCGAAAAGATATCATAGAGAATGTTATTATGAAGGTAATTCCGGCAGCTCTGATGGACAAAGATGTTGAGATTTTCGTCAACCCGACCGGCAGATTTGTTATTGGTGGTCCTCAAGGTGATTGTGGTCTGACTGGCAGAAAGATTATTGTTGATACCTATGGTGGCTGGGCACGTCATGGCGGAGGAGCTTTTTCCGGAAAAGATTGTACGAAAGTTGATCGAAGTGCTGCTTATGCTACCAGATACGTTGCAAAAAACATTGTAGCAGCAGGGATCGCTGATGAATGTGAAGTCCAGGTAGCGTATGCTATTGGGGTAGCTAAACCAGTAAGTATTCACGTTAATACATTCGGATCAGGGCGTATGCCAGAGGACAAGATTCAGGATCTAATTGAGAAGCATTTTGATTTGAGACCGGCTTGTATAATAAAAACCTTAGGTTTGAGAAAACCTATTTATCGGCAAACTGCGGCTTATGGACATTTCGGTCGACCGGATCTTGATTTGCCTTGGGAAAGAACTGATAAAGCAGAAATATTGCGAAACGACGCTAAAATTTAATGTTTTACTTTATATTTCATCAGTGATATACTTCGGAAAGAGGCAGTTATATTTATGGCAAAAGAAAGCTCTTTTGATATAGTTTCCCAGGTTGATTTGTCCGAGGTTGATAATGCCCTAAGTCAGTCTCAGAAAGAGTTAAGTCAACGGTTTGATTTTAAAGGCAGTATAGCTTCGATTGTTCGCGAAGGCGAAGTTCTAAAGATAGTTGCAGATGATGATATGAAGCTTAAGAATGTCTGCGAGATAATTGAGAATAAGCTTGTTAAAAGAGGGATAAGTATACGATTCCTTGACTATGGAAAAACCGAACATTCTTTAGGTGGAAATGTAAAGCAAGAGATAAAGCTAAAAAATGGTATTTCCTCAGAAAAAGCGAAAGAAGTTAATAAGTTGATCAAAAGCTCAGCCATTAAGGTTAATTCACAAATTCAAGGTGACCAGATAAGGGTAATAGGAAAAAATAAGGATGATTTGCAGGCTGTAATTACGTATTTAAAGAAGCAGGATATAGATATTGAATTGCAGTTTATAAATTATAGATAATAGCGAATGGCAAAAAAAATAGCGTTAGTAAGTCTAGGATGCCAAAAAAATTTAATTGACTCAGAAATAATGCTTGGCATTCTTGTTGAGAATGATTTTGAAATTACGAATAACAAAGATGAAGCTGATTTAGTAGTTATTAATACGTGTACGTTTATTAGTGATGCTAGGGAAGAAACAACACAGGTAGTTGAAGAATTTATTCATTGGAAAAAAAGTGACAATTCCAGAAAACTTATTTTAGCGGGATGTCATGTGCAAAGGGAAAAAAAAGCTATTTTTTCTCTTTGGCCAGAGATAGATGGCATTATTGGGGTTAATGATATCCCAAATTTAACAAAATTATTATTTGATTTATATAAGAAAAACAAAACTCAGATTAGTTTTATAAATCAAACATTTTGTTCCATTGAATATAAATTTCCTAGAGTAATAAGTACACTTTCAGCTTCAACCTATATTAAGATTGCGGAAGGCTGCGATAATTTCTGTAGTTATTGCATTATTCCTCAATTAAGAGGAAATTATAGGAGCAGGCAGGCGAAGCACATTCTCCAGGAGGTAGCAGAACTGGCAGCGGAAGGGATCCGGGAGCTTTGTTTAATCGCTCAAGATATTGGTGGTTATGGCAAAGATTTAAAAAAAGGTAATTTGGTAAGTCTGTTAAAGGACATCTGTAAAGTTAATGGAATCGAATGGGTGAGATTATTATATCTTTATCCGGATAATATAACTGATGAGCTGATTGAGTTAATAAAAAACGAGCCAAAAATATGTAATTATGTTGATATCCCGATGCAACATAGCAGTGACAGAATTTTGAGCTTGATGAATAGACGGAGTACGAATAAGCAGTTATTGGCACTTATTAATAAGTTAAGAGAGCAAATTCCGGGAATAGTTATCAGATCGACGTTTATTGTTGGATTCCCGGGAGAAACTGAAGAGGAATTCTTGGATTTATTGGCATTTGTTAAAGAGGTGAAATTAGACAAAGTCGGTTTTTTTAAATACTCACGCGAGGCTGGTACAAAAGCTGCAGCATTTTCTGGTCAGGTAAGCGAAGAAGATAAAGAAGAAAGAATTCAAGCGTTGTTAAATGAACAAACCAGGGTTTTAGAAGAAAAGAACAAGGAACTGCTTGGCAGGCAATTTACAGTTATTATGGATAATGCAGTAAGTGGACGTTATTATGGTCAGTCGCCAGAGGTAGATGGTGTGATTCTGGTTCAAAAAAGTATTGGGACATTAGATGTCTTTCAAAAAGTAAAGATAGTTGACGTTGCCGATATTAATCTAAAAGGAGAGTTCGTAGCATGACATTAGCAAGTAAAATTACACTTGCCCGTATTTTTGCCACACCGGTAATCGTCTACTTGCTTCTAACGACGAATACAACTTATAGCCGCCTTTTTGTCATACTGCTTTTTGTAATAACCTCACTTACCGATGTGATTGATGGATACTTGGCACGCCGCCTTAAACAGATAACGACGTTAGGTAAATTCCTTGATCCACTTGCAGACAAGTTGCTTATTACTTCGGTACTGATATGCATGGTAGAAATGCGATTAGTGGAAAGCATTCCTGTGATAATAATAATAGCGAGAGAATTTGCGGTTACCGGACTTCGGTTAATTGCTGCCGGTGAAGGTGTTGTGATTGATGCTTCGAGATGGGGAAAGTATAAAACAATTGCACAAGTGGTTACAGTAATAATTTTGCTTTTAAGGTTGGATTTCGCAGTAATTTTTCTATGGCTGACTGTTTTAATAACGGTGTTATCCGGATTTGATTATTTTAAGAAAAATATAAGAATATTTGCGTATGAAGGGTAGTAGTAGTTTTGGTAGCATATTAAACGGATATGAAGATCAGGATATCCGAAAGCTTGTCGAGCAGCTGCATGGTTTATGCAAAGATAAGAATCTTACGTTAGCAGTTGCTGAATCGATGACAGGAGGATTAATTTCCTCCGAGATTACCGCATTACCGGGCGGCTCTGGTTTTTTTCTTGGAGGTGTTGTTTGCTATCAAGCTAAGACAAAGTATTTACTTGTAGGCGTCAACCCTAAAACCATATCTGAGTTTGGAGCTGTAAGTAAAGAAGTAACAATGGAAATGGCGGTAGGAATTAAAAAAAGACTGCAGGCAGAAATAGGGCTCGCTGTTACTGGCGTTGCCGGTCCCGGACCCGGCGTATTTCCGAATTTTGGGCTGGCAGGTAGCGTGTATACGGCGTTGGTGGTAGGTGACAAATCGGTAGTTAAGCAATTTCATTTTGAAGGTTCGAGAGATGAAGTCAGATTAGCTGCTGTGCGTGCATCACTAAGGTTATTAGTGATCATGGTACGTGAAGGGAATTAATATCAACTATCGAAAGATAAGTTAAGCATTTTTTAAGGTTTTTGGGAGGTTAATAGTATATGTCAAAAGAACAGGCATTAGAGATAGCAATATCTCAGATTGAGAAGAATTTCGGAAAAGGTTCCATAATGAAATGGGGTGATTTTCAGAAATTTGAAGTGAAAACTATTCCATCGGGTGCATTATCCCTGGATGAGGCATTAGGTGTCGGCGGATACCCGATAGGTAGAGTTGTGGAAATCTTTGGTCCTGAATCGTCAGGAAAAACCACTTTATCTTTACATTTAATTGCTGAGGCGCAAAAATTAGGTGGAACTTGTGCCTTTATTGATGCTGAACATGCGTTTGATCCTAACTATGCTAAACGTATTGGCATCAATGTAGAAAGTCTGTTAATTTCGCAACCTGATTATGGTGAGCAGGCATTAGAAATTTGTGAGACTTTAGTACGAAGTGGCGCTATAGATGTTGTGGTAATTGACTCTGTAGCTGCACTTATACCAAAAGTTGAATTAGAAGGAAGTATGGGTGATCAGCATGTTGGGCTTCAGGCCAGGCTGATGTCTCAAGGTCTTCGAAAGTTAACCGCAGTTACGAGTAAGTCAAGTTCTATCGTGATCTTTATCAATCAGCTTAGAGAAAAAATTGGAATTATGTTTGGTAATCCCGAAACAACTCCTGGAGGTAGGGCGTTAAAGTTCTATTCTTCAATTAGACTAGATGTCCGAAAATCGGATATCTTAAAAGTTGGAGAAGAAATTGTTGGGAATAGAGTGAAAGTGAAAGTTGTTAAGAACAAAGTTGCCCCACCATTTAAAACCGCTGAATTTGACATAATGTACGGTGTAGGAATTTCTGTGGAAGGCGATTTAATAGACCTTGCTGTGAAGCATAAGTTGATCGAAAAAAGCGGAGCCTGGTATTCTTATGAAAACCAAAGGCTTGGTCAAGGAAAAGAAAATGTAAGAGAATTTTTAAAGCAGAATCAAGAGATGATGTTAAAGTTAAAAGAAAAACTAAAGAAGGAAATGGGACTTGTGCCAGCTACAAATAAAGACCTACCTTCAAATGCAAAAGCAGTTGAAGAAAGCAAGAAATGATAGTTTTGTTGTTTTATGTGGTCGTGAAGAATAGGGTCAGTATGTTTGAGAAATTAGTATAAAGGAGGTTAGATCGTTGACAGGAATAATAATCGTAACAGTAATAGCAATTGCAATATCGTTAGTACTTGTAAGCTTTGCATTTTATAAAAAAATATCTTCTGACGATAAGATAAAAAATGCAGAATTACGCGTAAAGAAACTTGTTGAGGATGCAGAAAGAAAGGCAGAAGTTATCCGCAGGGAAGCAGTTATTGAGGCAAAGGATGAGGTTATCAAGGCCCGGAAGGAATTTGAGGAAGAGTCAAAAAGTAGGAGATCGGAACTTATAGGGTTCGAAAAGAGGATTGTATCAAAGGAAGAACATCTGGATAGTAGGGAAGATGAAGTCAATAAGCGAGAAAAATTACTTGATAGTAAACAGGAAGAAGTCCAGGGATTAAAGAAAAAACTCGAAAACGTTTACCAGCAACAAATTGAAGCCTTAGAAAAGGTTTCTAATCTGACCAGGGAAGACGCAAAAAAGTTACTTCTTGTCCACATAGAAAGAGAAGTAAAAAAAGAAGCGGCAATCCTAATCAAAGAAGTAGAAACTCAGGCTAAACAAACGGCGCAGAAAAAGGCTCGTGAGATCGTATCTACAGCGATACAACGTTGTGCGGTTGATCATGTTGTTGATTATACAACTTCAGTTGTTCAGTTGCCGAATGAAGAAATGAAAGGAAGAATAATTGGTCGGGAAGGTCGTAATATTCGGGCTTTTGAGACACTTACCGGAATCGATCTGGTTGTTGATGATACGCCGGAAGCCGTTATTCTATCCGGATTTGATCCGATTAGAAGAGAAATTGCAAGAATATGTTTAGAGAAATTAGTTTCTGATGGCAGGATTCATCCTGCGCGTGTTGAAGAAGTATACAATTATGCAAAAGAAGAAGTATATAACAAGATCATCGAACGTGGTGAACAGGTAGCTATGGAGGTAGATGTCCAGAATCTAAATCCAAAATTAATAGAGCTTTTAGGTAGATTGCAGTTTAGGACTAGTTATGGCCAGAATGTTCTTCAGCATTCTGTTGAAGTAGCGCATATTTCAAGTCTTATGGCGCAAGAGCTTGGTGTAAATGTAAGGCTTGCGAGAAGAGCAGGGTTATTGCATGACATAGGAAAAGCTATTGATTTCGAGCAAGAAGGTACACATCAGCAGATCGGTGCAGATTTGGCAAAACGATATGGAGAGTCAGACGAAATTGTTCATTGTATTGCTGCGCATCATGAAGATATTCCACCGAATACTATTGAGGCGATTCTAGTCCTAGCCGGTGATGCTGTGTCTGCAGCTAGACCTGGTGCCAGAAGAGAGTCGTTAGAAGCTTACATTAAACGACTTGAGAAACTCGAGACGTTGGCGAACTCCTTTGGCGGAGTTGAAAAATCATACGCAATTCAGGCGGGTAGAGAAATTCGAATAATGGTAAGGCCTGATGTTATCGATGATACCGGTTCTGTAAAATTAGCAAGAGATGTAGCTAAAAAAATCGAGAGAGAATTGGAATATCCCGGACAGATCAAAGTTTCAGTTATTAGAGAAACAAGAACTGTTGAATTCGCAAAATAATAAGGATGAAAACGCGGGCTTAGGTCCGCGTTTTTGTTTTATTAATACCAAGAAATAAATTCCATTAATGATTAGAAATGGTGGTCTGAAGTGCAAGGTAACGTAATTGATGTATTATTTATCGGAGATATAGTTGGAAAACCTGGTAGACAGGCTATTGAAGATTTTTTGCCTGAGCTTAAAAAGGAATATAATATTGATTTGGTTATCGCTAATATTGAAAATGCGGCTGGAGGGTTTGGTTGCACCAGATCTGTTTATCATGAACTATTATCGCTGGGAATAGACTTTTTTACTTCGGGTAACCATATTTACGATCAAAAAGAATTTGTAGAGATAATGGATGACTTTGATCGACTTATTCGTCCTCTTAATTATCCACCGGGAAACCCAGGCAAAGGATATTCGGTAATTAAGAAAAACTCCTGTTCATTAGCAGTTGTTAATTTGTTGGGGAGAGTCTTTACGTCAACTGTCGACTGCCCTTTTAGAGCCGGAAGATCTATAATTGATACGTTGCAAAAGGAAGGGTATAAGAATATTTTAATTGATATACATGCTGAAGCTACCTCTGAAAAGAAAGCTATTGGTTACTACTTCGAGGGCATGGTATCTGCCGTAGTCGGAACACATACTCATGTAGTAACAGCAGATGAGAGTATCTTAAAGGGTGGTACCGCTTATATTACTGATGTAGGTATGACTGGATGTATCGAAGGTATCTTGGGGTTTTCTACTGAGCCTATTATTGAGCGGTTTCTTACGCAAAGATCTGTAAGGTTTTCCCCCCCAAAAAAATCCAGAAATATGCTCCAGGCAGTTCTGATAAGTATTGATAATTCAACCGGTAAAGCTATTAAAATAACAAGAATAGACAAACGTGACTAGTTGACGTGGCAATGGAGATGCATCGCACATCCAGGGTAATGGCTTATCGCTGAATTTCTTTATCAGGGATCCATAACTAAAGCCGAATATCAAGGTCATTCCAATCAGTATTATTATCCATAATTTCTCCAATTAGCAGTATATTAGTTATTTATACAAGTTACTTATTATTTAATTGGGTTAGATGGTTCCCCCATAAAATCATGCTGGGATGACGAGATTTATTAAGCATTTTTTCATTTAGTATGCGATTGCCCTGATAGAGCGTCAATGCCGTTAGGTGGGTTAATTCCCTTGGTTTCAATTTGTATGCGATCTTTCTGAATAATAATCATGCAGGCATTGTGAAATTCTAATTTTCAAGATAAAATATTAATATGCATTTCTTATATTATATAAAAAAGCATAAATAAACAAGGAGGAATAATAGCATATGGTCAGACGTGTGAGTATGTTTTTGTTATTAACATTAATGTTTACAGGAGTCGCGATAAGTGCAGACAAAAAAACCGATATGAAGGCAAGGTTAGTCTTGTATAAAGAGAAAGTAAATGCAGCAGCACAACTAATTAATAAAGAAGGTGCACAGAGTGCCGAAAGAAAAATCTTAGATAAAAAGGGCGACTTCTTTTTCGATAGTGAACAAGGGTATATTTTTATAATTGACTCAACCGGTAACACTATCCTCAATGCGGCAAAACCAGCTTTAAAAGGAAAAAATCTGCTTGGAGTTAAAGACGTAAAAGGAGTAGCTTTTTTTAATTTATTTATTAAAATGGCGCAGAAACATGAAAATGGCTGGGTGGCATATTCATGGCCGAAACCTGGAGCAGTTGAAGCTGCTGCAAAAGTATCCTATGTGAAAATGTTAAAAAAAGATGGGGTTGAATACATAATTGGAGCCGGACCATATGATGTAACTAAGGAAGATATATTAAAGCTTTTTCCTGAAGAAGCTAAAAAAGCACTTTAATTTAAACATATTAATTCTTCGATAAAGCCCCCTTCTTTAACACTTGAAGAGGGCTTTATTTTTAGCAAAAAAAATTGTAAGTAATAACTGTTCACTTTTTTATGGTTTTTTTCATTGCGATGAGTACTAATCAGGCTCTTTTAAAAACCGGTTATTTTCTTTATCGAGTATTCTATTAATATAGCTGTCATCGCTATCGGGATATATAGCCTCTTCAATTTTGCCAGCTAAATTCTTTCCAATAATGCCACACTGACCAAGAAACTTTATTTTGCCTCCTATTTTTAACGGGAGATTATCAGTAGCTCGTTTATCGAGCTTAATAATGTCTCCTATTTGAAGGTTAAGCAAGTCTCGTAAGGTTATTGTTGTCTTTCCTAATTCAAAAATTATAGGAACTTTAGTTTTTTCAATTCTTCTTTTGATGAAAGCTTCATCTTCTTGGGTAAATGTTTTTTCGATTTCTGACGTAATCCATTGATATGACCCTAGATCGTCGATTATTGGTGCTAGGGAAACGTAGGGATAGCAAAGGGTAATGTTCCCTGTGTATTCTTCTCCAATAGCTATTTCAATGACAAGCTTGATAACAATCTCATTTGGGGAAACGATTTGTATCACTTGCGGATTGTTCTCAATAAGTTCTACTTTAGGGGTTGAGGTAAGAATACTACCCCATGCTTCAGTTAAGCTTGCAATAATACGTTCCAGCATACGCTGGAAAAGGCTCATCTCTATATCGGTGAGTTCTCTGCGATTTAAATTCGCACTACCTTCGCCACCGAGCAGCCTTTCTATTATTACTAAAATGGTTTGTATATCAATGCCCAATATCGCCCGACCTTTTAAAAAAGAAAGTATGGCGTAGATTGTTTGGTTATTAGCAAGATCCAGAAACTCTTCATAGGAGTGCTGTTCAATATAGATGAGGCGCAAGTGCGCGTTTGTTCGTAGTTGGAAGGTTAGTGTGGGCTTGTAGATACGGGAAAAATTATCATGTATCATCTGAATATGACGCATATGATCTTTTGAAAATTTGTTCGGGCGTCTGAAATCATAGAGAGAAATCCTCTTACTAGTTCTCGCACCTCGTTTAACGACCGGACTTTCTTGTTGAGAAGATGAATTATTCGCGGTTGCAGATTGCGGAGCCGCTAGGGCTCCTTCCTCGGCTAGGTTTGACGCAGCTAAAAGAGCATCTATTTCTTCTTGTGTTAATATATTACTCATAGTACATAATTCTTAAGAATAAAGTAAATTTGTTAGTGTTGAAATAAAATATAGAAGCAATATTCATGCATTAAGATCCTTTTATCTTGAGATATTGTCTCTTTTTACAACAAGACTACGGTATAAGCTTGAATAATAAGTCCTAGTACATTCATTTTATCAAATTTCTAATTGTATAAGAAGCAATATTTAGTTTAGCAAAAATTGAGATAGGATATAGCTAGTACATTAGGACGCAATATCTTTATTTATAATTTCTGATAATTGAATGATATAATTTTGTACGTTCTCTTCCTTTAATTGTAAGATATCGAGGGTATTCGGTTGAAAATTATATTGCAGGGAGTCATTGCCAATACCGATACCTGCCATAGCGGTAATAGTGTTTGCCAGGTGTACGATATAGGTTAGTTCTTTATGATTTGTAGCATTTTCCGGTTGATGATGATAAGAAATCGATTCTACCAGAGATAAAGGGAAATTCCATTTTTGTGCAATTTTGCTACCTATTTCAGGATGGTCAAATCCAAGTACTTCTTTTTCTGCCTTATCGAAAGATATTGCATCTGTAGTAACTTTTTCAAGAATAAGCTTGAAGAGATTATTCGCATATTGGTCAATCATTAATTTCCCGATATCGTGAATAAGCCCGGCAATATATGCTTCTTCTGGGTCACTGTATTTTATTTCCTTGGCTATTAGACGAGAGCAAGACGCGCAGGCAATTGAGTGCTTCCATAACATCCCTTTTTCAAGTTCATACGATACGACATCTTTATTGAGCGTATCGTATGATGAAGCTGTTAATACAAGACTTTTTATTGTATTAAAGCCTAAATATACTACAGCCTGCGAAATTGTAGAAATCTCTCTGGAGAAGCCATAAAATGACGAGTTGACTAGTTTCAAGACTTTTGTAGTGAGCGATAAGTCTTTTTCTAAAACTTTTGCAAGATCTTTGGCAGATGAAGCATTATTCCCTGCAATTTGAAGAATTTTATGGGTACTCTCCGGAAGTGGGGGTAAGTCTCTAATTTTATTTAAGATATAATTTAATAAATTATCTGACATATAGCCTTCCTTTTGCGCCTTATCGTTACTAGAGATCTTATTTAGCTTTTTTATAAAAAAATGGCTTTGGCACGATGAAACCCAATTCTTTTGAATTGAGAATGTTTTCTGTTCCACCGACAAATAATATTCCATTTGCTTTTAGTGAATCATAAAACTTTTTGTATAAAATATTTTTAGTTTCTTCTGTAAAGTAGATGACAACATTTCGGCAGAGTATGAGGTCAAAGTCACGCTCGAATATATCCTGTAATAAATTATTTTTTTTAAAGGTTACATTCTTCTTTACATTCTCTTGAATTGCCCCTCCTTTATCGTTTTGTGTAAAATATTTATTTAATATGTGTTTTGGAATATTCCTTATTTCGTTTTCCATGTAAACGCCAAGCTTGGCTTTTTTTAGGATTTCCTCATCGATATCAGTGGCAATTATTGAGTATGGAACAAATCTGAAGTTCTCCTGCATAATAATTGAGAGAGTATATGCTTCCGCGCCTAAAGAACAGCCTGCACTCCATATTTTTAAGCCATTATGGCTGTTCTTAATTAATTCAGGGAGGACAAATTGAATCAAGTCATCAAATTTTTCTGGATTTCTAAAAAATTCCGTAACATTAATTGTTACAAAATTTTTAAACTCTTCCAGTTTAGATGGATCATTTTTAATCAAATTAAAATAGTCTGCAAAAGTTTTCACATTTAATCGGGCGATGAGCGAATTAAGCCTGCGATACATTTGCTTTTGTTTATAGGAGTTAAGGTCAAATCCAATAAAATCATTCACTTTCCTCTTAAAGAGGGTATAGTCCATATCATCTATAATAACGTCCATTATAATTCCCCTTTATTCTTAAAAAACGATATAATCTGTTCATTGATAGCAGTTAGTGGTAATACTTTATCGGCTAGGTTTCTTTCTGCAATAACCTTAGGCATTCCGTAAATCGTGCAGGTACTTTCTGCTTCAGCAATAATATATCCGCCGCTCTTTTTTATTGTTTCTGCACCATTAGCGCCATCTTGCCCCATGCCGGTTAAAATAATTCCTGTTATATTTTTGCCATATACCGCAGGCAGGGAATTAAATAGTACATCAACCGCTGGTCGAACGTGATTTACATGCGGTGATTGATTCAACTTTACCGTAAAATTAGCTTTAATTTCCATGTGATAATCCCCTGGTGCAATAAGCACCCGACCAGGCAATACAAGGTCTCCGTCTTCAGCTTCTTTAACACTTATTTTAGAAATTTCATTTAATCTATTGGCCAGCGAAGTAGTAAATTTTGCTGGCATATGCTGTACAATAACAATTCCGGCCGGCAAATTTGGTGGTAATAACGGGACCAGGTGATAGAGTGCTTTTGGTCCTCCGGTAGAACATCCGATCGCGATTATTTGAGCCTTCGTGATCTTAAAGGAGGTTTGTCTTACAATGGGAGCAGCTGTTATTTGGTCGTCTGGCTCAAGTTTTTTTAACTTAGCCATTTTAGCTGTTTTAATAATATCAATAAGCTTTCGGTGTACCTTTGTAACATCAACACTTAGCTTGATGCTATCTTTATTTATAAAATCAATTGCACCATATTGAAGTGCTTTGATAGTAATATCGGATATCTCAGGAGATAAGCTGCTAAGCATTATAATTGGAACAGGGTTCGTAGACATAACCTTTTTTAACAACTCGATGCCATTCATCCCTGGCATCTCAATATCGACTGTCATGACATCCGGACGAATTTCTTCTAGTTTTTTTAGTGCATCTATCCCATTAGTTGCGGTGGCAATGACTTCGATATCAGGTTCTTGTGACAAATACTTTGTTAATATAAACCTGATATAAGCGGCATCATCGACAATCATAACTTTTATTCGTTCAGCCATTATTAATCCTCAAAAAACTTTTTCATTTAAACCTGCGGTACGTATAAGAGACGTGCCGTCTTTTACGAATAATTTTACTGTGCGGCCAGTATGTCCCCCGACTTCTTCGGCTTTTATTTTCAGGTTGACTTGGCTTAATGCTCTTTTTACTGCAATGATGTTTTTCTCTCCGATATTCATTTTTGAATTCATACCGGGTACAGCAAACATTTGCGCTCCACCGGCAATTTTGATCATCAGATTGATCTGGATTGCTCCTTGTCCTTTCATTAGTTCAATAAGGTATGGTATTGCCGTGTCGGCAAATTTTCCTTTATTATCGCATACTTTAATAATGGTACTGTCTGGGAGGAGAATATGGGCGAGGCCTCCGATTTTGTGAATAGGATCATAGGCTAGCAATCCAATACACGAGCCAAGTCCATGTGCAGCAAGTACAACAGAGGGATCTTTAGAGACGTGTACCTCTCCAAGACCCACCGATATCACCATTTCAGTCATTGTTGGCGGCTCCTAGTTTGTTAAGGATTTCTAATATGCTTTCTTTTGAATCAGGAAGCAGTATGAAGTGTCCTTTAATTTCTCTGGATTCATTAATGAAGCAGGTATCAATAAGAATTATTTCATTATCCTCAATGAGTGATGTTGCCGCAACCGATTCAAGTAATGACCCGGCCATGTCTGTGACAACAGCAGGTGGTGAAGGGTTAATAGGAATTTTTAATTTATCAGAGATAGTGTTCAGTACCGCTGATCCGGTAATATTCCCTACTTCACCTAAGGCGGACTCAAAGATCATTTTAGGATCTATTGCCGGTGTGTAATCAACACTGCTCAGGAGAATGCTTGTTATTTCGAAGGCTTTATCAACGGAGAAAAGGATCAGGATACTTCCTGAAATTCCTGTGGAAATATCAAAAGCATTTAAGTTAAGCCCTTCTTGGAACCGCAAAAAAATCCCGGTGACTATTATCTCTGCGCCACCGAGCAGATTAGGGAGATCTCTTAGTTTAATTACTTTTGTATCGGGAGTCTTGATCTGTATATTTTTGTTGAGCATCTCTGAGAGTGCAAGTGCCCCATTATTAAGACCTTCCGCGAGAATTGCATTTAATGCTTGATTTTCTTTATGTGATATATAATTAAGCGGCAATAATATGCTCCTTTTGTATTATTAATGTGTGAGTAACTTGCCGAGATCTAGAATATGTATTTTTTTATCTTTATTTATTATAACATTGGATACGTATACTTGGGGAATTTCGCTCTCTTGGAAATGTGCATGATTATAGAAGTCATTCATTTCAATATTAATAACATTTTTTCCTTCATCGATAATGAGCGCTAGCGGTTGGTCTTCAATTTCACATATAAGCACTTGTTGTTTCGGGAGTGAGGTTTCAAGATTTAATTTGTTTCCAAGGTCGAGTAAGGGGGCAATCGTTCCTTGATAGTGGGTGATCCCTGTAATAAAGGGATAGAGCCCTTTCCTGTTTGTTATTCTAACAATTTTAAGAGCTTGCAGGGCTGTAATGCTTTTCACATTAGTTATCGTGACAGCGAAAAGTAAACTTCCCAGACTGAACACCATTAACGGAACGGTGTGAATTTTAGGCGTAGTTTGTTTATGAATACCATCTCGGTTTATAAATGTGCTCGATTGGTTTTCTGCAAGCGTATCGCATAGAAAGTTATAGGCAAAAAGTATCTTTTTAGTTTTTTCTTCGGCCCATAACTGGTTCGTTGGATGAAGGTCCGGGTGATATTTTAGTAAGAGTCTGCGAGATGCTTTTTTTACTTCTGACAGGCTAGCGCCTTCCATAATATTTAACGTTGTGTAGTGTTCCTTCATGGCAACCTCCTCAATCCTAAGACCCGAGAGCACATTTTCTCTGATTATAATTAAATATATCATAGAGGATAGTAAAAAATCAAGAAAATTGGGAAAAGTAACGATCCTTATACCCATTTTATTTGGCTATATGATAAAATTTTTTTTCTTATGGACCTCCGTTTACACTTAACACATTTATAAAATGGGGTTATAATTTTAGAAAGGGTACTGTTTTGTGATTGACAATATATCCTAGATGTTTTAAATATGACTTGAATAGCCGGAGCATTAACTGCAGCGGTTAGTTCATTACTTCCTGAAGAACTTGAAATCAAAAGATAAAAGGAGCAAATATATGGGGGCAAAAATTAGTGGAGAAGGAAAGCTTTTGCGCATATTCATCGAAGAGAATGATCAATGGTGCGGTAAGGCGTTGTATCAGGCTATCGTTGAATTAGCAAAAGAGCAAGGGCTAGCTGGGGCTACTGTATTGAAAGGTGTCGATGGGTTTGGCGCCAATAGCAGACAACATTACGCAAACCTGATGTCCACAACCAATGACCATCCGATAATCGTGGAAATAGTCGACAGCATCGAGTACATCGACAAAATTCTTCCCAAGCTGGAGAGCATGGTTAAGAATGGACTTATTAGTATTCAGCCGGTTCAAGTGATAAAGTATTCACATGAGAACAAACAAAAGAAATTATCTTTTTAACTACGCAGGTGTTTTTTTCGTATGGGTTTTTCTGTCGCTTTTTCCGGTAAGAGTTGCAATAACCTGAGCGACAGCTTTGACGCGGGTAGGTTATACTGTCTGCGCTTTTATCGATCTTAAAGCGTTTAGGTTTGATTCTTTGTTATACCTGTTATTTTAGCCCTGAATTGATGCTGCTATTCTTTATTTCTCATATGAGGGAAGAAAATAACGTCTCTGATAGATGCACTGTCTGTGAATAACATTACAATTCTATCAATTCCGATCCCTAAACCGCCAGTTGGAGGCATACCGTATTCGAGTGCTTCAACATAGTTAGTATCCATCATTTGAGCTTCTTCATCGCCGGCTTCTCTTTCTTTAACCTGTTCGAGAAACCGTTCTCGTTGATCTATCGGGTCATTTAGTTCGGAGAAAGCGTTTGCGATTTCCATACCGTTGACTATAAGCTCAAATCTTTCGACGAGTTTGTCGTTATCTCTTTTCTTCTTTGCGAGCGGTGAGGTTTCGATTGGATAATCAAGGATGAAGGTCGGCTGTATTAGGTGGTGCTCAACCAGTTCATCGTAGATCATATTGATAGTTTGCCCTTTTGTCAGATCAGCCGTTACTTCGACTTTTTTAGCAAGTGCTTGCTTCTTAATTGACTCAAGCGGTTGATCAATATCGATTCCTGTATATTTTTTAACGGCATCAGTCATAGTCATACGACAAAATGGAGGTTTGAAATCCAGGTCTACACCTTGATATGTGAACTGCATCGTCCCTTTAACTTCCATGAGTGCTGACGACAAAATATTCTCTGTGAGATTCATGATGTCGTAATAATCTGCATAGGCTTCGTAGAGTTCAAGCAATGTATATTCCGGATTATGCTTGTAAGAAATTCCCTCGTTTCTAAATACTCTGCCAATCTCAAAAACTTTCTCGAATCCTCCGACGATAATTCTTTTTAAGTATAACTCAGGAGCAATGCGCATAAAAAGGTCCATGTCCAGCGCGTTATGATGGGTTATGAACGGTCGGGCTGTTGCTCCACCGGCAATCGGATTGAGTATCGGAGTTTCGACTTCCATGAAGTTTTTATTTTCAAGGTATCTTCTTATAAATGATATGATTTTGCTTCGGATAAGAAATGTTTCTCTGATCTCGGGATTAGCAATAAGGTCAACATATCTTTTTCGATAACGAAGCTCTTTGTCGGTAAGTCCATGAAATTTTTCAGGAAGTGGATGTAAGGACTTCGTTAAGAGCGTAAGGTCGGTTAATCTTAGTGATAGTTCACCTTTGTGTGTTCGGAATGGGACACCCTTAATTCCGACGATATCACCGATATCTAATTTTTCAAATGCTTTATATTTTTCTTCCCCGAGGACATCTTGTTTTGCATAAAGCTGGATCTTTCCTGTTTGGTCGAGTATGTTTGCAAAGCAAGCTTTGCCATGGCCTCTTCGAGCAATAAGCCTTCCTGCGAGGCTATATTCTTCACTAATCATGTCTTCAATAGTTATGTGGTCATATTTTTTTAGTGTTTCTTCTACTGATGCATTGGCTTTGTAGGTATACTTAAATGGATTCTCTCCATTTTGTATTAGTTCGTCCAGTTTGTTTTTTCTTACCTCTAATTCATTTAATTCCAAAGTAATTCATCTCTCTTTCTATGATATTGCATTAGATTTTATTCTAACTGCTGGTTTTTTATCTCGTCAAGGATATTGATGAGTTCTTTCAGATCACTAACATACGATAGTTTTGTCCTATAGTAGGAAGCATTGCTGATTCCTCGAAAATAACGTATTAAAAACTTTCTCATTTCTTTAAGTGCTGTACTTTCTCCTTTAAATTCTATAAGCTTCTGCGCGTGGTCTAGTGCTACCTCTATTCTTTGGGCTAACGGTTTCTCTCTGTCTATAAGCTTTGTGGTCAGGTAGGATATTATATCATGAAATATCCAGGGATTACCTATCGCAGCTCTCCCAATCATAATCCCGTCACAACCAGTCTCATTAATCATATTCAATGCATTTTCAGGGCTCGTAATATCCCCGTTTCCTATAACCGGAATGGTAACAGTTTCTTTTACCAGTTTAATCAGTTCCCAGTTTGCTGTTCCAGCGTAACCCTGGCTTCTGGTCCGTGGATGTACGGTTATGGCGTCTGCACCTTCATTTTCCACTATTTTTGCTATCTGTGCAATATTAATTGAGGAATTATCCCAGCCGCTGCGGATTTTTACTGTTAAGGGAAGTGTCGTGGCCTTTCTCATCGTGGCAATGATAGTTGCGAGTAATCGGGGGGTTTTCAATAAATGCGCCCCTGCCTGTTGTTTCATAACTTTGGGAACAGGACAGCCGGCATTGAGATCAATAATATCGGCACCTAGTTTCTCCATGTATTTGACCGCTTGCTCAAAATCTTCGGGATTGCTTCCAAAGAGTTGCATGCTGATTGGGTGCTCATGTGCTGAAACTGAAACAATATATCGTGGGTTAGGGTTATATTTCAGTGCAGTTGCACTGATCATTTCGCTACAAACTAAGCCGGCACCGTATTTTTTCGCGAAGGAACGATAGATTCTATCTGATATTCCTGCCAAGGGTGCGGAAATGATGTTGTTTTTTAATTCCAGATCTTTTATTTTTAGCATTGTGAGCATTGGTGAATCTAACAATCTTTCAACCTTTCTACGGTCTTAAGCATGCCGGTGAAGGTTAAATGTTCTTCATAAGTGTGATGAATATCCAGGTGGTCAGAAATTATTTTTCCCCAGCCACCGGTTAGGATTGTATGCGTCGGCAACTCATTCCAGGCTTTAAGTTCCAGTTCCGTTGTTCTTATAATTTCTTTGATCGCACCAACCGTGCCGATAAAAATACCGCTTTTTAGTGCTTCGATTGTTGAGGTGCCGATACCGCGCTCTGGAAAGGATGCTCCGGCGATATCTGGTAATAATTCCGTGTTCCTTGCTAAGGCCTTCATTTCTGTTTCTATTCCTGAAAATATTGCACCACCCAAAAACATCCCTGGCTCAGTGGCTACAGAAATTGATATTGCAGTTCCACCGTCAACGATAATTTTATTGTAATTGGGTATCAGGTAATAGGCCGCAAGTGTGTTCAGTAAGCGATCAATCCCTGAATGCTCAGGGTTTTCGGTTTTGTTTTCTAATATGGGAATATCGTTATTTTTAATAACATATGCATGCGTGAACAGATTGCAATAATGACTTGTCAATTTTGGGACAACGCTTGCAATATAAATTGTTTCTTTGTTCTCCAATTCTTTAAGGCTGTCAGGAATCTGGCTGTGAGTATAGCGATTAACCGACATTAATGTATTTCTGCTATCGACGGAATAAATCTTGATTAATGAGTTGCCTATAATAATTAAATTTTTCATTCCTCAACCCTTTTTGCTATTCCTTGCTGAAATAGGCTTCTTAGCTTGTTGTCCCGGTAAGAGAGGCTACTTTTTCGACGAAAACCTTGATATCGACTGGGACTAATTTCCCTCTGTACCTCATATATATTTTGATAAAGCTATTTTCCGATACGTTTGATAGGTCATAAGTAACAATAAGATGATCTGTTGTTTTTAATTTTTTTATCGGTTGAAAATTAATGCATCCTAAAATTTCGGTCTCTTTTGGAAAAATAAGTATTTTGTAATGATATTTGAAGTTTAACTTCGGGGAGATTCTAAACCCCCAGGGGGCAAGTTCCGGTTTAAACCCGGCATATTCAGTAAGCGGAGTTGTGGTCCTCGATATTATTTCCAAATTGCCGGTAGTATCTTGCTTGAGATCATAAACATAAGCAAAATCTTTATAAAGTTCCCATATCTGGATAAACGAGTTATAGCGATAAGTATTTTGTGCTGGATTGTTTTTGTTAACGAGTAGCGATAACGCAGCGCCAATAATGGTAAAGAAAAAAATGGTAATGAAAAAAATAAGAATTAATTTCTTGCTGATAGTCCCTGAGGCTTTTTCTGTATGCTGCAAGTAATCATGTGCACTTTGTGGTGTTGAACTGGAATTCATCTCTTTATTTATCTCTTTAGCAAAATGAAGTATTTCGATAAAGTTTGGGATGATTTTTGACAGATTTTCTGCGGACATTCTGACTTCAATGAAGTTGCGAGTAATGTGAATTGAATTAAACGGGGTATGAAAAAAAGTCGGTAAATATCTGGAAAAAATAGCGTGATAATTACTTCTTGTGCTATAAAGAGCGGGAACAATATCACTTTTTGGGGCGGTAATAAATATATTTTTTTCGCAAAACAGGAAAAAATCGCCATTTGGTTTGCAACGAGTATCGAAAGTAACTTCATACTGAGATAAGATTGGGATTCTAATTTTTATTGAAAAGAGCCTCCATACCCTGGTAACTGAAATCAATAATTTATGATTAAGAAGGGAGGAGTAAACACGCTGGGTCAACAAATTGTATGTTGCAGGCATGCCTGTTTTCCTCATTCTAAAATAGAGACTAAACAGTGGAGCTAGAATGAAATAGTAGAGGAGAAATAGCCACAATGCCAAACAGATATTAATAATAAAAAGCAATAATATTATCATGTTTATAACCACTTAAGATAGGATCAAAAGTATCCATTCGCGAAAAAAGTAATCACAGAAATAAAATTCTTTTTCTTTTTTTGCAAGGATGCTTTTTTTTATGAGAGCATTAATTGACGTTTGCACTGAAGGCGCCGAACCAAGATCATTTTCAACCAGAAACTTAGCAGAAAAAATCTGATTTCCGCCTTTGGACCCTAGCGCATAAAGAAGAGTTTTCTGATGTGGCGACAAGTTACTCCAAATTGTTAAATAGGAAGGAGATAACTCTCGAATTATTTCTTGTATAATCTCTTTGATGGCATTGGTGCTAATACTTTTTTTGTGGAGATTGCGATGAAAGAGTTTGTGGCAGAGTAGAAAAATATTATGCAGATTGCTGGTTTTTTTTATGATTTGTTCGATTACCGGGTCTTCGATGCTGAATCCGTTGTTTCTAAACGTTGTCAGTATATAGTTCTTTTTTGTTTCTTCTGATAAGGGCTTAATAACCTGCATTTTTTTGATTTTGTAGTTGTGAGCCAGCTTCTTGTCAAAAATTTTTGCTATGTGCTCTTCGTTGGAGCAGGCAAAGATATAATTAATATTTTTTTGTTTCGCAATTTTATCTCGGAATATTTCTTCAGTCAGCCTTTTGTCTATGGTATAAATATTGTCATAATTATTGAAAATTATGAGGAACGGCTTTCCTGTCTCCTGTGCTATAAGCGGGATAGCATCGAGCAGATCCCTCAAGAAAGTGTAGATTGTCTGTTCATTGATTGAGTAATTTATAGTTAATTCTGTTTTTAATAGCCCTTGTTTATAAAACTGAGGCTTCAAATTCGGCATGTACTTGTTTGCGAATTCAAATATATCCGTTAACTTGGAAGAAGAAGATTTCAGGAGCTCTTTGGTGAGATAGGAAAGAAGTCCTTTAGGCGTAAATGCATTCTTAAGGTCAAAATATATGGCATTATGGCTGTCTGAGATACTATCTTTAATTTTTTTTAAAATAGTATCGATAGGCTCATGGGCCGAAAAATAAATAAAGCTGTTGTGATGTTGTGCAATGCACTGCTTAATTGCAGCGATATCTTCCTCATGCTCAGTGATTAAATTCGTGTACAAATGATCCAGGGAAAATGAATTATTCAATGCCTTACTCCTCGATAAAGTGTATATTTATAAATAAATATTGATGTGATTTGTGCTTTTTTGAAAAACACTTATGCTGAATGGCATAATGCTATGATACATAGTAGCGCAGTATTTTTAGAGAGTCAAGATGAGGTTAACAGTAATTTTTAGCCCATAATGGCAATGGTGCGGAGAACTCCATCATCTGTCCCGTACTAGGATGAAAAAATGATATTTTATAGGCGTGAAGAAGTTGTCTTTTCCCATGTTTATTGCCGTAAAGCGGATCGCCGATAATCGGATGTCCTATTGCTGCCAGGTGCACTCTTATCTGGTGGGTCCTTCCGGTAAGTGGAGTTACTTCAAGGAGCGCTTTATGTTCTTTTTGCCCTAGGACCTTATAATGTGTTACCGCGCTTTTTGCACTGAGATTCTCCGGTATTTCACGGAAGGTAGTCATTTTTTTTCTGTTTTTGGGATTCCTGCCTATGGGATAATTAATTTCGCCTTCATCTTCCTTGATGGTACCTTCAATGAGTGCAAGATAGGTTTTCTTTATCGTCCTCTTTTTAAATTGTTCGGATAGCTTTTTATGAGCATTGTCATTTTTTGCGATAAGTATTATTCCTGAAGTGTCCTTGTCGAGCCTGTGTATAATTCCTGGGCGCTCTACTCCACCTATGCCGGATAAGTCCTGGCAATGATGAAGAAGTGCGTGTACAAGGGTATTATCGTCTGTCCCAGCTCCGGGATGGACAACGAGACCTACGGGCTTGTTGATGACAATAAAGTCGGTATCTTCATAAATAATATCAAGAGGTATTTCCTTTCCCTTTAGCTCAAGCTTCTGGGGTGGGGAGATGGTAAGATTAATTTCGTCATCAGAAGAAATTATATAACTTGCTTTGGTGTGGGCATTATTAACCAGGATACTTTTGGCTTCTATCAGTTTTTTTATGCGCGTACGTGACTCCGAAAGTTTCTCTGCGAGAAAGATGTCGAGTCGTTCCCCTTGATCGGTATCAGTAACCTTAATTATTTCCATAATCGCTGCTGTCTGCCACGTCGTGGGCGGTGACTTTATTTTCATCGTTAGTTGTTATAAGAAATATGCTGATCAGGAGGACCCCTATATTAATCGTAATATCAGCTATGTTAAATGTCGGCCAGTAAGGAATCCTGATAAAGTCGACAACAAACCCGTGATATATTCGATCAAATAAATTACCCAGATTTCCACCCATCAAGAATGCCACTCCAATAGTTAAAAGGGATGATGCCTCGGGTTTCCGGTAGCGATAAATGGTAACAATGAATAAGACCAGAATCCCTATGATGATAAGAAATAATTGTTGATTTCGGAATAGCCCGAAAGCCGCTCCTTTGTTTTGCACATGGGCAATACTCAAAAAAGCTGAGACCTTAAACTCGTGGCCAAAAGGAAGCGAGGTAAAGATCAAGTATTTTGTGAGTTGGTCAAAAAGAAATATCAAAGCAATAATTATATAGTAGAAAATAACCATTCTCCTTTTAAATTTTCAATCCTGATCTATTATAGCTTATTTCAAGTACATTTCTAGTCTATAAATGTGAAAAATGTTTTTTTTGAAAATCATGTAGTATTCGGGAAATAATTCGGGAAAAATAGTATTCCCGCGCTATTGCGCGGGAATACTTGTAGAACAACTGCGAATCTTTTATTTATTTGTCTTGTAGAACTGCAATCCCGGGCAATTCTATGCCTTCGAGGAATTCAAGCGAGGCTCCCCCGCCGGTGGAAATGTGTGTCATTTTATCTGCAAGGCCGGCTTTTTCTACTGCTGCAGCACTATCTCCGCCGCCAATAATCGATATTGCTTTGCTTTCAGCAAGGATTTTCGCAATTGCGTTTGTGCCTACTGAAAATTTATCCATTTCAAATACGCCCATTGGCCCGTTCCATATTACCGTAGCCGCGGTCTCAATGTATTGTGCAAATTTATTTATCGTTTGTGGTCCGATATCAAGTGCCTCCCAATCCGCAGGGATCTTGTCACTATCAACTACCTTTGTGTTGGCGTTTTCTGAATAGTCATCAGCAACAACTAAATCTATTGGGAACACAACTTTTACATTTGCAGTTTCTGCTTTAGCCATGAATTCTTTTGCTACATCAAGGTTATCTTTATCAAGGAGTGATTTTCCAACTTCATAACCTTTTGCCTTAAGAAACGTATATGCCATGCCGCCACCTATTATGATAGCGCCATCGGTTCCTACTTTATCAAGAAGATTTTTTAAGACACCAATTTTTGATCCGACTTTTGCTCCTCCGATTATTGCGACAAAAGGTCGTTTCGGATTAGACAGGGCTTTTCCCATAATATCGAGTTCCTTTTGGACTAAGAGACCGGCATATGCGGGTAGAAACTGTGCAATTCCTGCCGTTGATGCGTGCGCTCTGTGCGCAGTTCCAAAAGCATCATTAACATAGATATCTCCAAGGCTGGCGAGTTTCTTTGAAAAGTTTTCGCTGTTTGCTTCTTCTTCTTTATAGAATCGTAAATTTTCTAGCAGGAGTACGTCTCCGGATTTCATGTTATTAACCGATTTTTCTACCTCTTCACCTATGCAGTCATCTGTTTTAATAATAGATTTATTTAATAGGTCACTCAATCTTTCTGCGATAGGATCTAGTCGTAACTCTTCTTTTACAGCACCTTTCGGTCTTCCGAGATGTGACATCAGAATTACCTTAGCTCCATTGCTAACGAGATAATTAATTGTAGGGATTGTTGCTTTGATCCTCTGGTCGTCTGTGATCTTGCCATCAGCGATTGGCACATTATAGTCTACTCTTACCAGTACTTTTTTGTCTGCAAGGTCAGATTTTTTCAAATCATGGATTGATTTTTTGTTCATTTATTTCCCCTCCTCATTATTTCCGAAACCTAAGTAAATTTATATCATGATGATTAAATCGGGTCAATATAAGGAAATCGACTGCAATGCTGCCACGTTGCTTATAAGCACTATGCTATGTTAGTATTTAGTTAACGAAGTTCGATTACTACTATAGGAATATTAATATAGCTTCATGGCTAGGTATCTTAGTGTTGAAAATAAGTAAAAAAATTTTTCCCATAATTATTTCCATTCTGTTACTGTGTGAGGTCGTTTCAGCAAGTGATAGTGTTAACCGAAATTTGGACCTTGCGATAAGTCTTTTTGAGAAAGATGCTTATATTCTGGCAATTGAGCAACTTAACAAAGTCCTCATTACTGCCGGAGAACTCGAAAATAAGAAAATTGCCTATTTTTATCTCGCAGAGAGCTACAAAAATCTTAATAATGTTGATAAGGCCAAAGAGAATTATAAGCTGGTGCTTACTTCGAATGGTTATGGATATAGCGATGTCGCCTTGTTCGAATTGGGTCATATTGCTTATCAGCAGTCGAACTATCCCGAAGCTATTAATTATTTTACCCTCCTGGAGCGAAGGTACCCGTACTCAAAGTTTCATCTTTACGCGAAATATTGGATTGCTGAAAGCTATTATTTGACCTCAGGCTACGAACAAGCGAAGCATTATTACAACGATATTGTTACCTCAAGCCCGGGATTCGAATATGGAGATTATGCTCGTTATTCTTTGGGAAGAATATATTTGCTGCAGAATAATTACCCGCAGGCAAAACGTTTTTTTTCTGGCTTAGTGAAGAAAGGGAAGCGCGAACTTGAGGAAAGTTCACTTTTTTTTCTCGCAAACGCGCATTTCAGTTTAAAAGAGTATGCAGCTGCTCAAAGCATACTTGAAAAGTACGTAAATAACTTTCCAAAATCGAAATACAATTATGAAGCCAATTTGCTGCTGGCCGAAATAGCTTTTCAAGATAATTCCTATAACAAAGCGATAAGTTGTTACTTCAATTTACTTCCTGAGTCCCCCTACCTGGAGTCCGCCTATCTAGGGATGGGGTGGAGTTTTTTTCAGTTAGAGAAATATGAAGAAGCTCTGAAAGAATTTTCGCGGTATACTGCGATAACGGGGGATGCAAATAAGAAACAAAAAGTATTATACCAACAGGCTTTGATTCACAATAAACTGCAGCAATTTGATAAGACTGAAGGCATTCTTGCCCAGTTAGCAACGACCGTAACTGATAATAATCTGCTGGAAAAGGTTGTTAATCTGCAGTCTTCGGTTTTGTATCAGAGATTACGGTGGACTGAACTCATTGATAAAACCGATATTTATTTACAGAATTACCCTCAAGGTAATTATTTGGATGCAATAATGCTTGAGCGGGGAGTTGCGTTTTATAAGCTTAAAGAATATGAAAAAGCAACCGGAGTATTTGAGCAAATTTCAAGTGGCAGCTATAAAAATGAATCACTGTATTTTGTTGCTGATATTTACTATAAAGCAAATAGTTATGATAAAGCAAAAAACTATTACCAGCTGATAATAGAAAACCTGCCGAACCACCCCTACAAAATGCAGTCATTGTACAACCTAGCCTGGTGTAGTTATCTCATGAAAAATTATCGCGACAGTGCAAAATATTTTGGACAGTTTGTTACCTCCTATAAAGATAGCGATCTTACAAAAAATGCATCCTTCTTAAAATCCGAAAGTTTGCTTAACGCCCACTCATATTCTGAAGCCTTGAAGAGTTTGGAAGAGTTTGCGCAAATGTATCCTACTTCTCAATTGCTCGAAAAAGCCATATTTTATCAGGGATATATTCTTTATAAACAGGAAAAGCTCTATGAAGCCATTAATCAATTTCATAGATTGAACTCTATTAGTATCGATGAATCAATTCAGGAAAAAGCCAGATACTGGGAAGCTTCTGCGTATTTTCGATTAAGGCTGTGGGATAAAGCTAGACAGATTTTTTTCTCCCTATTAGATCTGAAGCCAAAGTGGTCGTCACCAAGCGAGATTTATTTGAAAATAGCGGATTCTTATTATAACAGCAAGGATTATGCGAATGCGCTTACATATTATAAGAAGGGCTCGGAGAAATATTCGGATAGTAACTGGTCGAAAAATCTCCAATATGGCGCTATCTTAAGCCTCAATAAGCTAGATCGGTTAGAGGAAGCCAAAGCTGAAATAGATGACTATCAAAAGAAATATAACGAAAAAGATATAATTTTGCAACAAATTGAGAATAAGGATAAATTAAAACCAAAAGATAATTAAGAGGGGTTGTCTGTGAAAGTATTTGTATTGAAGGAACTTATTGCGTTTGCATGTTGTATTGGTATGATCATATTGCCATGCTTTGCTGAGACTCCGAATGCATCTGTATCTACGAGTGTTACTGAGGATTCAATCTCAGGTTTTGATATTCCTGATATAACGATTAAGGCACGGGATGCTTCGAGCATGAATGAAATTGAAAAAGAGCATGTCGATATTGATGTTCCCAGGTTAGCAAAAGAAAAACCGGTGATGCAGAAAAACTTTGTTTTTGCATTTTTCCCTGATAGCAAAGAAGCTCCAATAATAATTGATAATAAAAACCGGCTAGTCCAGTCAATCAATAATTTTTATATGTTGTTTGGCAGCTCCATCGTAAACTATAAATATTTCTACGGAAAAAGTGACGATAGTAACAGATATTATGTTGAACTTGAGAGAAATCAGCGATTAATTAGCAACTCTCATAATTTTAGTTTAGATCATCTCACCGGAAGTTTATCAACGGTAGTATTTGATAATAATACCGACTTTGATGCCGACTATAAACGCTATCAAAGTGAAATCCCTGGCGGGAGCAAAAATTTTGAAAAAAGCCAGCTCAAGATTCTTGGCGGGATGACGATACCCCTCGAGTATCAGGATAATCTCTTCGTTCAAGGAGTGATTTCACCATTTTCTCAGGCAATTTCAAATAAATCACATCAACTTACTGATGTGGGGCTGGTAGCGAACTATCAGACGAATAAATATAGTGAATTGCCGATCAAAACCCGACTAAAGCTCGGTAGGATAAATGGACTAAGCAATGGGTTTAGTTATTTCACGGCCAATGCTTTTTATGAACAAATGCTTTCATTAGATGAGAAATTAGGGTTAGGGATTGATGCACCTTTTTTCTGGAACGAGGCCTCTCAATATAATCAGATGTCCCTCGTAGTGCAGTATACTCGAGAGTTCGAAGAGGCGTCCACCGCATGGATAAAATATTTTCCTGGAATGGAATTCCCAAGCAACGATGACCTCTATATGTCAGATCCTTATAGGGAAAATGCCGGACGGATACATCCTGAACGAAGGTTTTTTCAGACTGAACTGGGAGTAAGTTCGAGATATTTCAAAAACTGGGAGCTGGTTATGAAGCTCAACGGTAAGATGGTTAAAGATCCATTACTGTTATCTGATATTAATGGGAATAAACTTGTCGAATATCACAATGGGACTGATATTTCCGTGATAGCCTTAGAGTGTGATGCATCGTATACCTTCAATGATCAGGCACAGCTTCGAACACTTATATCCTTAACCGGAGCAAGTGCTGAAAAACCGTCGATCAAGGTTCCGTATATTCCTTTTATAAAAGGGATGCTGGAATTTAATTATACTCTTGATCCCTCGCTATTGTGGCAATCTAGGGTCAATATAATATCAGATCAGTATGCCAGTTCTACCGGAGGCACAGTTCCCGGAAATATAACGTTCGATACAAGCTTGAAGAAGCAGATTTCGAAGAAATTTGAGGGATACCTTTCAATTAAAAATATTCTTGGACAAAAACGTTATATATATCAAAATATCCCGGATGAAAACTTTATCGTAGCGGTAGGATTTACCCTTAATTTATAGATCTCGGATTTTACTACAAGGTTTCATCTACCAAATCAGAAGGTTGGCAATGAAAAAGGATACTTACTATTTTTCTCTATCTGTTATTGTTTCAATGATTTTCCATTGTGTGCTTATTTTTTCCCTTACCTTTATAGATTTAGACCGTGTTCCAAAACCTCCCCAGTATATGGAAATCGCATTTGTTTCTGAAATTGTACCGCAAATCGCGACTGAGATGGAGCCGCAAGCTTCTACGCCAGCACAACCGCCGCCAAGTCAAAAAAATTTAAAAACTGATTCTCAGGTAAAGAGCAGACCTCCGGTAGTAAAAGAGACAATAATTCCTGTTTTCGCCCCAGAGAAAGAAATCGTAAAAGTCCAACCCAAAATCGAACCCAAAGTTACCGAACAGGTTATTAAAAAGGAACCGGTTAATGTGATTAGCCCACCACAAGTGATAACAGAAGAAAATAGCAGTGCCGGTGATAATTTGGCTGGTGCGGGTAGTCCGGGAAATAATAACGGTGAAGGCGGAAATGGGAATGCTCTCATAGAAGGGCCGGTAGCCAAAAGGAAGCTTATTAAAGCTTTATACCCTTCGTATCCCGAGTGGGCAAAGCAGAAAGGGATCGAATCGGATGTCGAGTTGAAGTTCTGGGTTGATCCCGTGGGGAATGTTATGACAGTTGAAGTTGAGACCTTATCCGGGCATTTTGATCTTGATAGGCTGGCTGTCGAAGCAGTACAAAAATGGAAATTTGAGGTGCTTAGTCCTAACATTGAGAAGAGGGCTCAATGGGGCACTGTTGTCATTCATTTCAGGTTAGAGTAGGTTTACAAATTGTTTTCGATAATCCGCGCAACTATTCCAATTGCTAGATCTAGTTCTGGGCCTGGTTTTCTCATAGAATGGCCTTTGGTTATACGCTGAGTTTTAAATACACTAAGAGTTCCCCTTTTCTTGTTTATGCCCAAAAAATAATATATATCAATAATGTCTTAGCATAGGTAACAAACCCTATGGGTAATCGTTATAGAGAGTTACGGCAATACTTGTTTCGAATGTTTCTGTCATGAAGGGTGCAACTTTGCACGTATAATTGGTGCTATCGTAGACGATTTATTGAATATGAATTGGTAATATAGATATGGTATAATATGACGTTACGGCTAACCGTACAGCGTCGCAGTATGGTAAGTGATGTATTGTAAAAAAATAATGGTCAGGGATTTACTGATCCCTATGATAAAAATGAATAGAATTGTTATCGAGTTAAAAAGTCCTGAAAAAATACCTCATTCAAATCTAGTCTTTCAGCTGGTTAACCAGAATTATAGACGAGTTCCTCTTGTTCTGAACCGGGGAGAGTTCGCGGTAAGAGGAGATATCATCGACGTATTTGCTCAAAATCACAGCCATCCGGTAAGAGTAGAATATTTTGGTGATAAGGTGGAAGATGTTCGTACCTTTGACATCAATACTCAGTGCTCGATAAATAAGTTAGACAAAGTTATGTTTAGCGAAAATGAGAGAGAATCTCTAGTGTTTTCGCGTCTTCCGAATTCAGGTGGCGCTTCCTTAGCCATTGTTGCCCAGTATAATGATGGTGATCACGTTGTTCATGAGAATCACGGTGTTGCAGTGTATCGGGGATTGAAACACCTTGCAACCAACAGTATCGAAGGAGAATATCTGCTTCTGGAATACAAAGGCAATGACAAGCTCTATGTTCCGCTTGAGCAAATAAATCTGATACACAAATTTGATGATTCCGGCGTGGTGGCGCAGATTCATTCGCTCAGTGACAGTCAATGGCGAGCTATCAAAAGAAAAGCACAGAAGGCCACGCAGAACATCGCACGCGAGTTGTTGCAGCTCTACAAGGTCCGTTATAACCAGCCGGGGTATGCGTTTTCTGCTGACTCGGTCTGGCAAATTGACCTGGAAGAAACCTTCCCATATGAAGAAACCAAAGATCAGGAAAAAGCCATACTCGAAGTGAAAAAAGATATGGAAACTCCCCGTCCAATGGATCGGCTCATCTGTGGAGACGTTGGTTTTGGAAAAACAGAGATAGCGATTCGAGCGGCATTTAAGGCTTCGCTTGATAGTAAGCAAGTCGCAATACTTGTGCCTACAACCGTTCTGGCACAGCAGCATTATCTCAACTGTATCAGCAGGTTTCAAGAGTTCGGACTTATCGTTGAGGTACTCACTCGATTTAGAAGCAAAAAAGAGCAAATTGCAGTGATTCAAAAACTTAAGGAAGGAAAAGTTGATGTCATTATCGGGACACATCGGTTGCTTCAAGGTGATATACAGTTTAAAGATATCGGATTGCTAATTATCGATGAAGAGCAACGGTTTGGCGTAGTTCATAAAGAAAAACTCAAGCAGTTCAGGAAAACCGTTGATGTGCTCACAATGACTGCGACGCCTATCCCTCGCACGCTTTATATGAGCCTTTCCGGAGTGAGGGACATCAGCGTGATATCAACGCCTCCGCAAGGAAGGGAACCGGTACGAACGATTGTAGAGCCATATAACGAGGATATTATCAAACAGGCTGTCGAAAAGGAAATTGCACGGGGTGGTCAGGTTTTTTACCTCCATAATGACGTGCGCTCCTTAGAGAAGACTGCTAAAAAAATATCCAGTTTGGTACCAGAGGCGAAGGTGGGTGTTGCCCATGGTCAAATGAAAGGTCATAGCCTGGAAAAAATCATGCTCGACTTTCTCGACAAACATTACGATATATTGGCTTGTTCTACCATCATAGAATCAGGACTGGATATAGCCAATGTTAACACGATCATTATTATCGATGCAGACAAGTTCGGGCTTTCTCAATTGCATCAGTTAAGAGGCAGGGTTGGAAGAACTTCAAAGAATGCCTTCGCCTATCTGTTGTATCAACCGGGAAAAGTTCTTTCAAAAGATGCACGTGAAAGGCTTGAAGCTATTGCTGAATATACCGCTTTGGGCTCAGGGTTTAATATTGCCATGAAAGATCTTCAGATTCGAGGTGCGGGAAATGTGTTGGGAGCTGAGCAGCACGGGAATATGGTTGCTATTGGATTTGAGCTCTATTGTAAATTGCTTCAGGATTCCATCTCTCGGGCAAGGGGTGAGTCTGTCCCTCAGGCAAAGGAGTTTGTCACGGGGTTACTGCATATCCCTGACTATTATATTGAGGATCACAAACAGAAAATTGCTATTTATCAGCGATTATTTTCCTCAAAAAAAACTCAAGATATTGAAGAAGTAGCGAGAGAAATGGAAGATCGCTTTGGGAAACCGCCGGAAGAGGTGGTCAAGCTTGTTAAATCGCTAAAAGATCAGTTGACATAATGACCACGATTGCTATTATTATTAGCTTAGATACTTTTGTTTTATTCTAATGTAAACTATTATAATAGTAGAGGGATTGTAATCTTGACTGCCTGAATATTTGGAGGTGGGAAATGAGCAAAAACTCTATATTAATTAATAAAGGTTAAAGAAAAAGGGTTAATCAATGTGATGGCGTATTACCTATATGAGTATAATAAGTTGAGCAGAGGGCAGTTTCTAGTAAAATTAGTTTTTTTTATGATACTGGTTTGTTTGTGGTCGCTAGAAGCGAAGGCCCAGGAAACTACTATTAAAAGAGAAAGTACAAATAAATCTAATCCTATCGCTATCAAAAAAAATAATACAAAGATGCTTCATAAAAGAGTTCTCCACGTCCGGAAACTTGAGGAATCCCCTACGACCGTAAATATTTTAAGAAAAGATATTAAAGGTACTTATCTAAGTGGTGATAATTATGCTGCGATGGTTAACAGTAAAGTAATTACTCTGCTTGAATTTAATGAAGCATTAAGTCATGCCCTCAAACAACTGGGGAACCAGGAGAATCAAGGATTCAGTTCTGTTGCGGCCAAAGAGTCAACGCAAGAGACTAAACAAACCATTTTGAGTGAATTGATAGATTCTAGACTGATTTTTGAAGAAGCGGACAAGATGGAGATAGAAGTCCCGACATCCCATATTAAGCAGAAAATAAGTGAGATCAGAAAAGGCTTCCCCAGTGAAGAACTTTTCCAGAATGCCATTGAGGAAGAAGGTATCCATCTTGATACCTTGAAAGAAGGAATCCGGCAGCAAATACTCATTGATATGATTTCTGAGCGGCTTGCGAGGGAATATGATATCAGCGATGAACAGATTTGGCACTATTATAATAATCACAAGGAAATGTTTATTCAACCTGAAAGGATCCGGGTCTTGAAGATCATCCTAAACTCACATTCGGAAGCCCAGTCTCTGTTGAGAAAAATTAAGGAAGGTCAATCTTTTGAAGATATACAGCGCAAATATTCGTTATTTCAGGATGATCCTACGAATATGATGGAAGAGGAATTAGAACGGGGACAGATGCCAGCCAAAGAAGAGAAGATTCTCTTTCATCTGACAATAGATGATATAAGCCCGGTATTGGAAATTGCTAATCAATTTGTTATCTATAAAATCCTTGAAAAACGCCCGAAAGCGTATGTGGATGCTAAGGAAGCAAAAGAAAAAATTAAGAAATACCTGCAGATCGAAAACCAGCAGAATATTTATCATGATTGGTTAAAAGATGTGCGAGAGAAAGCAGATATTCGTATAAATCCGATTTTCCTTTTAAAAAACAGTTCGTCTAAGGTCCCATCAAATAATGGTGAAGAATTACTGACTCCGGGGGATCATAATCTTAAGAAAAAAAAGTTCAGATTAGAAAATGAAGGAGTTCCTCGTGTCGGTTAATGACGAAATGGAAAGATTGCAGGAAATAGTGCGAAGACTAAGAGGGGATAATGGATGTCCTTGGGATCGGGAACAGACCCACAAGAGTTTAAAACCTTATCTTCTTGAAGAAACCTATGAGGTTATGGAGGCAATTGATAAAGCCGAGCCTTTGCTGCTGTGTGAAGAGCTAGGGGATGTCTTATTGCATATTGTCATGCATAGTGCTATGGCCCAAGAGGAGAAATCGTTTGCCTTAGAGGACGTTGTCCTCGGAATTAGTGAAAAAATGATTCGTCGGCATCCACATGTTTTTGGTGAAATAAAGGTGAAATCAGTAAATGAGGTCTGGGAAAACTGGGATAGGATCAAAAAAGGCGAGAAGCTAAAGGAGAATAAAGGCTCAATCCTTGATAGTGTTCCCCAAGCCCTTCCTGCGCTCATGAGGGCAGAGAAACTGCAACGCAGAGCAGCGAGAATCGGCTTCGATTGGGATTCTATCGCTGGAGCCTGGAATAAGGTACATGAAGAAATAGATGAAGTAGAACAGATAATCTCGACAACGAATGAAAAAGAAGCATTAACTGAAGAGCTCGGCGATCTGCTTTTTTCGGTGGTAAATGTAACTAGGAAGTTGGATATTGATGCTGAAGAAGCTTTACGCAGAGCAATAGAAAAATTTATGGGAAGATTCAGCTATATAGAGCAACAAGTTACCAAAACTGGGAAAGAATTGAAAGATGTACCATTGCCTGAACTTGACCGATTATGGAATGAAGCAAAGCAGCAGTTAAAAGATCTAGAACAATAGAGCTTTTTGAGTAAAAATTTATTTTCTCAATATTTACAAAGCGGTAAAGATTTAATATAATGCTATCAACTTTGGAATATAATTATAAAAACAGTAATAACAAAACCATACCGAGGGCTTTTTCCAAAGTTAGCCTTTTATTTTTAATGGTTATTTTTATTTACTTATCGGTCTTAAACGTTCAAATATACTTACGCAATAAAGATTTAATAGCGGATGAAGTATTGATGAAGACAAAATTGCAACGAGATCAATTGCAGAATAATGAGCTGAAAAAAGAATTATTCCTATTTACCGAGGCGAACTTTTTAGAGAGAATAATACGAGAAAAGCTGGGTCTCGTAAAACCGGGAGAAACTGCTTTTCGAATTGTTGAGTAATGATGAGAAATGGAGTGTGAGTTTGTGAGTATTGCAAAAGATAGTATAGTGAAAGGTAAAGTCTCCGGAATAACGAAATTTGGAGCCTTTATCAAATTAGAAAGTGGACTAGAAGGATTAGTACATATTTCTGAGATCGCTGATACTTATGTGAAAAATATTAACGATTATTTAAAGCTAGGAGACGAAATTTCAGTTAAAGTTCTTGGTCATAATAAGCAAGGGAAGCTTGATTTATCGTTAAAAAAAGTGAGTGGTGCAGCTTCAGAAATTATTGAAGTTGTAGAGATAGACAACTGTGAACCTGTTGAAGTTGTAGAGCCCGATAGGGAAAGAAATGATAGAGATAGAAATGAGTATATCAACAAATCGAACAACAATAAAAAGAGAAAAATAAATAGTGATGACCCTTTTGAAGCAAAGATGAATGCTTTCCTGAAGAAAAGTGAAGAGAAGCTTCTTGATCTAAAAAGGAACGTACAGGAGAAACAAGGCTACAAAAAGCGAAAACGTTCCTAGGCATATTGCCGGGGTGGCGGAATTGGTAGACGCGTTGGACTTAAAATCCAATGGTTAGCAATGATCGTGCCGGTTCGATTCCGGCCCTCGGCACCACTTTTTACTCTTTAGCTAAGGCATATAATAATTACTATTATATGCCTTTTTAGCTCTATGCACAGATTATTTATTGCAATAATCAACGGAATTCAATCGAGTATTTCTAAGCTATAATGTGAGAAAGGCTTTGTATTTTTTAATCAGAGCAATAATGAGAAAAATACTATTAATCCAGTTAATTTTCCTATATATTTTTTGTGCTGTCACAGAAGCTAAAGAATCTCAAAAAAATATTCTTAAGCTTGCTAATGGCGCAAAGGCTTATTATCTTCTGCCTCAAAATCTCGAATCCCAGAAAAAGTATACACTCCTTATTGTCTTGCACGGAAAAGGTTATTCTGCGCATAATTCTTTTATCTACTGGCAGGATATAGCGAAAAAATATAATTATATAATTTTAGCGCCGCAAGGAACAGGTGTTGATAATAGTTATCTGGATAATATAAACCGGAACGTTAATAATACGGTCCATTTTGTTAAGATGATAAAAAAGAAAGTATACGTAAAGGACATTATTGTCGCAGGGTTTTCAATGGGAGGTGGGTTTGCAATCGATTTAGCGCTGAGTCATCCTAAGTTATTTACGAAAGTTTTGTGCATATTTGGTTTTTTTGATGAGAGGCATCAGAAGAAATTGCATACAGTTAAATCGAAATATTTAAGCAAACAAAAATATTATTTTATTACCGGGGATAAGGATATAACCTGTAGCTATCTTCGTAATGGGTACCGTAAACTCTCATTAAAAGGAGCGCGTGTTCAGTTAGATGTTTATCCTAATCTTTTTCATGAATTTCCACCCCATTTTAAAAAAAAATATCCGAAAATTGATTCGTATTTTAAAGGGATCGATCATAAATATACTAATTTGAAAGTATGTTTGTATGCTCAAGGCATCGGAGCAAATGATAGATGAAGATCAGGATATGCACAAAGACATAAGTTAATAGATATTATAACGATAGCAATATGCGCAATAATATGTCGCTGTAACGCATGGGAAGAAGTCGAGGATTTTGCACGTATGGATTATAAGAAATTTGAGAAATGCTTTATCGCTCGGACGCAAGAAGTATGTAGATTGAGCAAAGCGAGAATGTTTATTGATCTTGACCAAAGATCGAAAGATTTCATATAATCTTTATATTGGTGTGAAATTTTCAGTCGGAAGGACTTTAGAGGTAATGAGTAAGAAAAAAATCCTTATTGTTGATGATGAGATGTTTGTTCGGAAGATAGTTGCGAAAGCCTTGGAAAAAGAAGGATATCTTGTCTATATTGGTAATGATGGAAAAGATGGTCTTATAAAAGCCGACAGCTATAAGCCTGACCTTGTGGTAACGGACCTAAGTATGCCGAATATGAATGGGTTAGAGTTCGCTCTGCAGCTTAAGAAAAAAAATATACCTGTTATTATCGTATCCGCTCATGCTACCTCGAATGTAATAAATAAGTTGAATTTACTCAATGTAAAAGAGATTCTTACTAAACCTTTTGAACTTGATATTTTGTTTTCAGCAGTAAAAAAGGTACTTGGTGAAGTTTAAGCCTAGCAGTTGCTGATTTTCTCTATAGTTTTTTGGCTATTGGTATGTGAGATCATAGAATGACTATGAAATCTATTCTTATCGAGGGGTGGTGGTTTATATCGCATTCATATGCGGTTGTGAATCAATTCCAAACTCTTGAATTCTTGAAACAATCCGACATAAAAATCTTTCGCCGAGATATGCCTTATTACGGGTCTTCCTGGAAACCAACCCGTGAGATATTTAGCAAAACTGATGAGGAAAAGCTTTTCAATATTCCCGTGATACTAGATGATGAAATTCCCGATATTACCTATCGGATATACGGTCCTTTTGATTTCCGGAGATCCAAATCCTCACGTACTTTCGTATTTGGTACCACTGAAACCAAGAAAGTTGAAATTGATTATCTTTTTGGAAATATACCATTGAAGGAAATCATTAAAAATAATGATACGTACATCATTACGCCTTCTCAATGGTCGAGAGAGGGTTTTCTCAATCATGGTGCCGAGCCTGAACGCGTTCGTGTCATCCCGCATGGCGTAGATATCAATATCTTCAATCCAAGGACTAAAGAGCAGAAATTAGAGCAGAGAAAGCGTTCCGGTTTAAATGGTTTTGTGTTTTTTAATAATAGTGCGATGGCTGGAAGTAAAGGAATAGATTTATTGCTAAAAGCCTTTGGCATTATAATTGACAAATATCCGGATACAAAACTTGTCTTAAAAGGTGCTGATTCTTTATATCCTTCATCACAAGCGGTGACGGCCTACATGGAATCATTGCCACAGAATACCATCGACAAAATATTGCCACGGCTCTATTATATTGGTGACAATCTTTCCTTTTCTGCCATGGCAGACCTTTATCATTTTGCAGATGTTTATGTTGCCCCCTATAGAGCTGAGGGTTTTAATATGCCGGTGTTGGAAGCTATGGCTTGTGGACTCCCTGTTCTATGTACAAAAGGAGGTCCAACGGATGATTTTACCGACAATTCATTTGCCTTACACATTAATAGCTCAAACTTTCATAAAAATGAAGGGACTTATTTAGAGCCTGATTTAGACCACTTGGTTGAATTAATGATATTTTCAATAGAAAACCAGGATTTTCGCATGCAGGCACATCGTTCCGGTCCTTTGTATGTTTCACAAGGCTACACCTGGAGTCACATCGTTGATCAGCTGCTTAAATTATTTTCTAATCCGTAAAAAGAGATTTTTATTGGCGTCTGTCAGTTAACCGCCCCGTTATTTCTGCTATCCTTAAAAGTGCAGGCTAAAGAGAATTATATGTATTTTCTTACAGTAAAACTATTGAAAAAACGAACAGGACTTCCAATATACCAGTATGAAAAAAAATGTGCATCCTGTATTCTGTTTTTTAAGGTTAGTTCCCTGTCATTTCGGGTTTGCGAAAAATAGATATAAATTGGTTTTAGTCTGGTGAACGTAGAAAGTTTATTGTCATCAAGTGTCACATCGAAAGGTACCCACCCATAACCGGATAAAAATACTTCTGTCCAGGCATGCGAAGGCACATTGTAGTAGGTTGTTGTGTAGCCATCAATGCTTTTAGCCGGAATATTTTTCGCTCGACACAGTGCAACGAAGAGGTCAGAAAATTCTGTGCAGTCGCCTTGTTTCATTTTTGCTGCGTATTTGGCCCCAAGGCTGAATGGAGTATAGCCCATATACCGCATGGAGCGTTTTACGTATGTATAGATATTTTTGACGATCGTGATATCTTCGTTTCCGGTTATGGTTTTGGCTATTGTTTGTATAAGCGGATCATCTTTTTCCTGGAAAATTTCGGACTGCAAGTATTTGTTGAAGGTCTCGTCTATGCTATTAAGTGATATACTAAGCGCTGTGTTGAGGTCGTAGTTCATAAGCATAGCCTCAACATTAATCGTGAGCGATATATTTTGGCTGACATTTGAAAAGACAAATTTTGCATAGTTGTTTCCGTCATTTTCATAGATAGAATCCGGCGGAATAGAAAAATTTATTGTATTGATGTGCTGGCAATTTGCAATGGTTCTTGGGAGTATCGTGATAAATTCAAGATGTGAAGTTGCTCCCTCTGGAATAAACTGATAGCCCAGATCAAAGGCAACGCTATGTTCTTTGCTGTGAACAATAGATTGAGAAGTGAGAAAAATAATGAATAAAAAAATGTAAACTAAGTGTCGCATACCAAATCCTAACGGGCCTATACCACCTATTATAAAGAACAGATCGATAGGTTTCAATGGAAAGCACTACTTCCGGAGGCCTTGACTTTACTCGTTTTGCGCTTTTATAAGTAGTGCTTTTTGCCCTAGAAAAAACTACTGCAATAGTGCAGGTAGCTATCTTGAAAATTCTCTATATCTAGTGCCTGGGAATCTCAGTTTAATCCTAGTTTAGTTTTTATTAATTTATAATCCTCAAACTTTGATTTAATTGTTTTTTCATCAATAATACCAAAATGTTCTGATTGAACTCCTTCTGCAATTCGAAATATAACTAATCCTAGAAAAAGAATTCTCTGTTCTTCTTGTGACAAATGCAATTCAGCATTTGTAAATATTTTGATGATTCTTTCTTGAGCATCCTGTGCAATATTCGGATCATCGTTCCTTACCCTATCTAATGTTGAATGTTCCCCAATTGCTAACCATAATAGTTTCCACTCTTTATCTTTTAATCTATCAAAGATATTTTTGTTATATTGAAATAATAACTTTATTCTTTCTTCACTTCTCTTCTCATGTCCGGTGTCTCCATCATATATTTTTCCAATATCATGAAGTATTAAAAAATAGCTAAAGAACCCCTGTAATAAAAGTAATGCTGATTCATTTATTAATGAAATTTCTTGTGTGAAATATTTGGCAAATAGAGCTTTAAGAGCACTAACTTGATTTGTACTGGGGATACCGAAGTTCTGGAAAGGAATTCTTTCAATTTGACCTGTTAATAAACCGATTAAAATATTCCACTCTTTCTGCGCGTGATCAAGTAGCGATAACCCGGAGGAAGAGTCAATTAATCCTTGCGTTTTCCAATACCTTTCTATGAGCAATAATTTTATCATCTTGTAATTATTCTTTTGTTTATAACTTTGATATTCTTTAGTTTGAGCAACTCGAAGGTTTTGACATACTTCATCGATTTTCGTTGTGTCTCGCTCATCTTTTATTGACCTGACGAAATCAATGTCTTTCTGAGTAAATTCTTTTAATCTGGTAAATTTATTCACTTTTTTGCTCATTAACGCACTACCAAATGATAAAAACTCGATTTTAGAGGAATTAGGAATTACGTGAGCTGTTCCTATCCTTCCAAAAATTCTATTAATATCACCATCCCAGAGTTCGAAGTCTCTCTCAAAAGTTAGTTGATTTTTTATTAAATCCACAAAATTGATAACTTTTTTATATAGTAATATCACGGCTATGCCTTTGTTCTTTTCCATGTTCTGCAATTAGATGTAAATCTACCTTTATTTATCGTTATATTTTTTATAAATATCCCCAAAATTTTCCGCGGTAGATGGTATTGTCGAGAATATCCGGCAGCCAGGCTCCAATTCAGGATTCCTAAATCTTTGGAGTAGAGCCAAAAAAAGCTACTTCGATAGGGCAAGTAGCTGTCTTAAAAATTATCAGTATTTGGTGCCGAGGACAAGACTTGAACTTGCACAGCCAATGAAGGCCGCCAGCCCCTCAAGCTGGTGTGTCTACCAATTCCACCACCCCGGCACGCTTATGAATTATTCAATAATTAAATCATAAAGATAATACGACGTCAACAAATATACTTTGTTTTTCTTTACGGATTTAAGAAATACACCTTCTGATATGTTAGAAAATTACAAATTTTAAAGCTGATAAACATTATCTCATCTTAGGAAAACGTAATATATTCTCGGGAGATAGATCATCATATTATGAATATTGGAAGTATTTGATTTTGTTTTATCCTATTTAAAATTTTAAAGAAAAATGTTTACAGGTTTAAAACAAATGATATAATGACTATGATTTTAACACATGCTAAATTAGAAATATGAAAGGGGTTTTGGGGAATGAATAAAAAGAATTTGATTGAGAGAATTTCGGATAAAACAGGAAAGACAAAAACCATCGTAAGTGATATCGTAGAGGAAATGATAGAAATCATTACTAAGGAGTTAAAGACTGGAAAGAATGTTCGTCTTGTGGGATTTGGTATGTTCGAAGTAAGAGATCGAAAAGGAAGAACGGGTAGAAACCCAAGAACAGGTCAGAAAATCGAGATTTCCAAAACAAAGACACCGGCTTTTATTGCTGGTAAAGCACTAAAAGATGCTGTCAAAGGTAGATAGTTTCTTTAATCAGTAATTAATAATTAAACCCCGGCTCGTTCGGGGTTTTTATTCCTTAAGGGTGGCGAGTATGTACAACTATATATTATTAAAAGCCTATGCAAAAATAAATCTTTTTCTTGAAATCATAAAAAAACGCGACGATGGTTTTCATGATATTTTTACCATTATGCAATCTGTTTCGCTTGCAGATAGAATTGGTTTGACGAAGAATGACGATCAATATATCTCGATCAAAAGCAATAATATTTTGATACCTCTCGATGAATCCAATATTGCATTTAAAGCAGCTAAAGCTTTTTATTCATATACTGGAATAAAAGGTGGTATCGAAATTTATCTCGAAAAAAACATTCCTACAGAAGCCGGAATGGCCGGAGGCAGTGCGGACGGTGCTGCTGTAATTGTCGGGTTATCTGAGTTGTATGGCATTTCACTTTCTCAAAATGAACTGATCGAGATAGCTTCAACGATTGGTAGTGATGTTCCTTTTTGTCTTTTCGGAGGCACCTATAGTGCGCAGGGTAGGGGGGAGGTCCTTCAAAAAATGAAAGACATCGAACCTTTCTCCATGGTTATCATAAAACCATTATTCTCTATTTCAACAGGATGGGCGTACCAGCAATATGCACATTATTCTACCCCCCCTGAATCTGCTGATCGCATAATTGATAGGATAGGAAATCCTTTGACTCGTAATGCTTCGCTTTATAATGTTTTTGAGGAGTTATGTAGCGGGAGTTATCAGGAAATAAATTCTATAAAAGCTGAATGTTTGACTCTTGGCGCAGATGCTGTAATGATGACGGGGAGTGGTTCTGCTTTTTTTGCCTTATCTAAGGAAAAAAATATTTTACATAAAATCGCTGAATACTTTGATAAAAAAGGGTATTTTGCCACGCTTTGCCAAACTGTTCCTCATGGGATAGAGGTTCTTGAGCGAAAATAACGGATTTCTTTTCACATCTGTGCGAATTCAGTGCTGCCTAACGCGAGTGATCTTCTAATGAATGTGTCATTAATAACGCATCTGAGCCATCTTTGTAGTAGTTCCGTCTTTTATTAAAAACAGTGAATCCCATTTTTTCATAAAAATAATGTGCGGTATTGATTTCTGAGACTTCAAGCTCTATTTCTTTGAAATCTCGGTTCTTTAAAATTTCAGAAAAGTGTTGAAAGAGGAGCATTCCTAACCCTTGTTTTTGGGCTTGAGGATGGATTGCTATCAGTTCGATGGAAGCGGTAGGATGGAGTGCTGTCGCTAGTAGAAAGCCATTTAGCTCGTTATTGACGAATAACCCTATATTCAATGAGTAACAAGAGGAAAGAATCGCTTCGAAATTATCTTTATTCCAGTGGAAATCAAATAATAGTGAAAGATTGGAAACCAGTTCGCGATGATCCACTGTTAAATAAAGGATGACAGGCGTGGTGTTAAATGTTTTTGTTTTTTCCATATACAGTTTTACGGATGTTAGGCGGATGTGAGTAGACCGGACTAAGTGTCAGCACATTATCCTGCTTCCCTCGCTCTAGAAGCTCCTGTCCCCAGAATGCTAAGGTTGATGCCCGTGGTTCCCATGTGCTCTTAGGCGCGAGATAAATTCCTGCTTTCCGAATTGATTCCTCTATGATTTCAAAAACAAGGGATGCTCCGTCTCCAGTTAAATAGAGCGGCCCTTTGCTGTCCGATAACTTGGCGGCTAGTGTCTCGGTATTAATGGTGAATGGTTTTGATAATGGGGTTAAAGTAAAGTGTTCCATCCCATAAATCGCTACATTTACATCGTTTCTGCAGGCTTTCTGAATGACAACAACACTTCCCGAGACCTGGACATTTCGCGCAACCAGTTCGAGCGAATCAAGTCCAATGATTGGAATCGTGAGTATTTGCGACATGACTTTGGCCGCCGTAATTCCTACCCGCAAGTTAGTAAAAGCCCCAGGACCTTTACTAACGACAACTCCTTGTATCGATTTTATTGGAGTTTTTGTTTCATCTATAAGGATCTTAATGTAACGAACAATGTTTTCAGACAACGTTGGAATATGGTTGTAGAAGCTCTCTCCAATAACTTTAGAATCCGCGGCAATTGCTATGCTGAGAGAATTTGTTGAAGAACTGATTGCTAGTATTTTCATTAGATCTTTTCCTTTATTCTCTCGATCTTTTTAAAACCCGATTGAGAATAAACCTATTTAATCAGGCATGCCAGGTTTTGCTCGAAATCCTTATATTTATTGCCGAGGCCTTGAATATAAAAGCATCGCGTAGTTTCATTCTCATAGGTAATTTTAATGGAAATATAGTCTTCTGGCAATACATCAGGGAACTTGTCTGCCCATTCTACCAGTACAATGCCTTCTTTGGGAGGTAAATATTCTTCGATGCCGATATCCAGTGTATCTTCCAGTTCATTAAGCCGGTATAGGTCGATATGGTAGATTGGCAAAGATCCATGATATATATTTATCAGGGTAAATGTGGGCGAAGTCACGTAAGCTGTAACGTGAAAAAATTTACAGAAACCCTGAGTGAACGTTGTTTTTCCGGCACCTAATGTTCCCTGTAAGGCAATTATGTCTTGTGAATGAGTCAGGGATGCAATTTTCCTGGCCAAATCATAAGTTTCTTGTGTGCTTTTAGTTATATATTCCATAGCCGTTTTGTAACTGATGTAATAGCTTTTCTACCGTTTCACCCATTACCGGATGAATCGCATCCGGAGCAATTTCATAGAGCGGTTCAAGGACAAAAAGTCGTTCATGCATTAATGGGTGTGGTATCGTAAGGTCTTCTTCAATAATAATGTCCTCACCATAAAGAACAATATCGATATCGATTATACGCGGGCTATAATCATTTTTATTTGTGCGGCCTAAATTGCTTTCTATTTCCTGCGCTTTTTCCAGTAATTCGTGAGGTGTAAGCGTTGTTAGTATCTCCACTGCGTTATTAAGAAAAAATGGTTGGTTCCTGCCTCCGCCTTCGGGTAAGGTTTCATAACAATTTGATACCATCATTATGTCGATACCTTTCGCGGTTTGTAGTGCTTCAATTGCTTTTTTTATATTAAGTTCTTTATCTCCAAGATTACTGCCGAGCGATAAGAAAGCTTTAATCACAATAAGACCCTCCTTTGTAATATTTTATTGATTCTGACATTGTGATAACTTTTTTCATTTCCTTCACATCATGGACCCTAATTATATTGGCTCCATTATTTAATGCAATAACATTAGTAACTGCTGTGCCGAGGATCCTTTCATCGACCGGATCTCCTAGTATCTTTCCTATAAAAGATTTTCTGCTGGTGCCCACAAGGATCGGGCATTTCAGTGTTTTGAGTTCGCCGAGGTTATGTAGAATGGAAAGGTTATGGTTGATATTTTTCCCAAACCCGATACCTGGGTCAATAATAATTTTTGATTTGTCAATTCCTGTCTCAATTGCAAGCTTAATTGAGTCTTCTAAGTATTCGATGATTTCTTGTATAATATTGCTATATGTTGGATTTTTCTGCATGGTTAGTGGCATCCCTTGTGTATGCATAAGTGCAACCGGGCAATTGTGTTTTTTCACAACGGCAGCCATTTCAGGATCAAAACGCAACCCGCTAATGTCATTAACCATATCCGCGCCTTCTTGCAAGGCTGTATGCGCAACACGTGAATGAAACGTATCGATTGAGATTGGAATTGTCGAAATAGTTCTAATCGCTTTAATTACCGGGAGTACTCGCTTTATTTCTTCTTCTATCTGGATGCTTTCTGCTCCAGGGCGAGTGGATTGTCCTCCTATATCAATTATATCGGCCTCTTCATTGATTAATTGCTTGGCTTTGCGCAAAGCATCTTCGGCGCTATAATACTGCCCTCCATCAGAGAAAGAGTCAGGTGTGACGTTAAGTATGCCCATTAGATAAGACTGGACATTAAAGTCGAAAGTTTTCTTCCCTATGACTATTGGGTGTAGTCTATCTTCTCCTGTAAGTGATTCAAGCTCCTCCGCAATATTTTTAAGCCCGAAAGGCTGGGCTCTGAGCTTTCTAATAAGCTCTTTGTATTGGTTTGATGTACCCGCTATCATAATATCGCCTTCATTGATGGTATGTGTAATCATATTCCGGGGAGTTGCTACTTCCCCACCTTTGGAGAGCATTTCTTGTTTAATGATTAATGCCGCAGTTGTTGATATGTTGGTTATTTTGATAACATGATGACGAAACTTCGGGGCCATGATCTTGATGCCATGGGTATCTGATCCTAGTAAGCGAAGTGCCTCTATTATTTCCTCGTTATTTACAAATTTTTTGATAATTGCTAGATTCTTCATAGGGAAATTATAACATATTTGAAAAGACAAAAAAAAGCCCCACAATTTTTCGGGGGTTTTTATCTATAAACTTTATTTCAAAAGGGGAAGTTGTTTGTATTTTTCAAGATCATCTGCCAGGTCTTGGATAGTATTTAATCCAAAAGCGGTTCCTGTGAATTCGGTGTCATTTGGAGCTTTGAAGTGTCTATATGCTGTAAGTGCGTTTTCGAAAGAGCCTGTACGTATCTTATTGGCGATATTTTTCGTGTCAGGATTGTTTTCACCTTTTACTTCTATCAGGTTAGCGACCATTTTAAGCGTGAATTTTAGATTATTATTAAAATCAGGATAATCTTCTTTTTTTGATAAGACGCTTATTAAATAATTGCCGTCTTTTTTGAACCAAGCTTTGTTCCCATCTTTGTAATAATCGTATATTGCTGGGAAGTGCTCCTTATTTGGAATCCACTGTCCTTGATTATCCTTTTTACCTGACGTGAAGTAGTTAAGGATGTCTCCGGCTAGCTTTTTGTTGGAGGGAGAATTAATTTCATTTATTAATTTTTCGTGTAATGTTTTTTTGTCGTTTAAAGTATCAAGGGTCTTCACAACTTCTTCTGCTTCAGGTTTTTTCATCTCACGGTTATTCCGGTAGAGATCTGCTAGGGACAACTCTTTGTCATTATTAAACCCTTTCAAGCTTTCTTTTGTAAGGTGGGTGAGCGAATCGTATAGAGTTCCTTGGTCCGCTAGCATTGACTCAATCAGTTTTTTTGTACCAGCAGATAGTCGATTATCAGCTTTGGCTTTTTCCAATTCGTTTTTAGATATATGGTGGTCTTGGTTCATTATAAATATTATGTCTTTGTCATATCTCGCAAATTTTGAATCGATATCGAGCTTGAAGTTCTCCTTGTCAGGAGCAAATTTGTCTAATACTTTACCCTTCTCGTTTATGTACCCTTTTTTTTGTAGTTCATTCCAGATCTCTTTTGAGGTATCATTGTTAATAGTTTTATTTTTATCGTCTTTTATGTCGGTGAAGGCATTTTTATTTAAAGCTTTATAATCCCAAGGGAATTTAAAAAGTCCTAAAAAGGTTTTGGGCAAAAACCCGGGAGCTTCTGTGCTGAACGCATTTTCACCTCTGTTGAAATAGCTTATTAACTCATCTATAGTGCTGCTGGTATCTTTTAGGTACTGAGCTTTAGAAAGGTCTTTGATAGAAAGCTCACCGCTATTTACGAGGCCAAAGCAATTTTCATTTGTCATCTTCATCATAGATTTATAGAGCGTTTCGTTATTTGCTAATAATGATTGAATGAATTCTTTACCTTCGGGAGCAAGGTTCTTGTCATCTTTTGCTTTTTTTAGTTCTTCTACAGAAACGTTTTTGCTGTCATTATCCAAATGATTTGTTTTAGTGCTGAAGTATTTTATTGTTTCGCCTATTCCTTTGCTGACTTCCATGAGGCTCTCCTTCATATATATTTATAATGGTGTTGTTATGATAATTATTCCACGGTATAGATAAAATGAAACATCAACAAGGAGTATGGAATTCTTTATGAATAGCACTTCTTGATGATAATAGTCTGGATTAGTTTTTAGGGAAAACTTAGTATGAAAGCAAATAGCCAGTAAAAGTTATTAGATTATAGGACCAATTCGGGTAACTGGCCAGATTTTGAATATAGCTTTACCAACAATATTTTCTGCTGGCAGGAAGCCCCAGATTCTGCTGTCACTGCTGCGCGGACGATTGTCGCCCATTGCGAAGAAGCTCTTTGCGGGTATCTTGATTGGTCCGAAATTATCTTCATCCCTTATGAGAAGATGCTTTGACTCATCAATTTTTTTGCCGTTAACATAGATGTAGCCATCTTTAACTTCAATAATCTCGCCAGGTAAGCCAATTATTCTTTTTATATAGTCACTTCCTGGTTTCTGGGGAGGCCGGAAATACGTTACCTTTCGGAAGGTATTTTCGGTGTAGAAATGTATTGCTCCCTCAACCGGTTCTTCCGGTGGGTAAAAAACTACAACGTCAAATCTTTTTAGCGGGTTTTTGAAATCAATCACATATTTTGTATTTGAAAACGGGATATTTACCTTATAAAGCGGATTAGGAATAACATAAAGAAATGTTTTTTTGTGTTTAGCATTAAATAATGGATTTTGAATCCCATAGTACGGCTTAATTACGACGAGCCGGTCTTTTATCATGAGCGTAGGTATCATTGATCCTGAAGGAATATAAAAAATTTGAAAGAAGAAAGTTTTTATAAGAACAGCTAAAACAAAAGCAATAACAAAGGTTTCTACTGTTTCCCTTATATGTCTGCTAATACTTTTATTCTGATTATCAGCGAGTGATTTCAGTTTGTTACTAAACATTAAGACTTTTTAGTCTCCTTCTTTTTAATTCTTGTTGCTTTCGTACCTATTCTGTCTCTTAGGTAAAATAATCGGGCTCTACGTACTTTTCCTGCAGTAATAATCTCGATCTTTGTGATTTTCGGTGAGTTAAGGGGAAAGGTTTTTTCGACGCCAACATCGCCAACAACTTTTCTGACAGAAAATGTTTTCTGTACAGAGCCGTTTTGCATCTTAATAACAATGCCTTGAAAGAATTGTATTCTTTCTTTTTTTCCTTCGATAATTTTTGCATATACCTTTATCGTGTCCCCTACATGGAACTCCGGGAAGTCACTTCTGACTTGGGCACTTTCAATTTTTTCTATTATGTTAGACATTCCTATCTCCTTTACTAATTATGTTTTAAAGTAATTTTCGAATAATGTTTTATCTTCTTCAGAAAAACAAGCACCAGCAAGTGTATCAGGCCTTTCGTTAAAGGTTTTGATAATGCTTTGCTGTCTTCTCCATTGATGTATGGCATTATGACTGCCTGATAATAGCACATGAGGTACATTTTGTCCAAGAAAATTTGCTGGCCTGGTATAGTGAGGGAAATCAAGTAACGATTCCTGAAATGAGTCCTGCTTTAATGATTCTTGATTCCCGACAACGCCGGGCAATAGTCTGATAAGCCCTTCGCAAAGCACCATGCTTGGCAGCTCTCCTCCACATAGTACATAATCACCAATTGAAACGGACTGATCAACAAGGCTCTCTGTTATCCGCTCGTCGATACCTTCATAATGTGCAGCAATAATAATCAGGTGATGTTTATCTGATAAATTGCTTAATAGCGTTTGTGTCAGACGTTTCCCCCGAGGGCAGGTTAGTATGGTATAGGTGTCGGCAGTTTTTAAGGATGTAATAGCTTTGTGAAGCGGTTCCGGTTTGAACACCATGCCTGGACCGCCTCCAAATGGAGAGTCGTCTACTTGTTTGTGTTTGTCCTCGCAATATTCCCGTAGATTATGTATCTTTATTTCGCAGATATTTTTATCGAGAGCTTTTTTAATGATGCTTTCAGAAAAAACGCTGGTAAATAAGCCGGGAAATATAGTTATAATATCAATTTTCATGTACTCTCTCACAGCTTTCCAACTGATGAAATTATTAAGTATTATAGGTACTTCGGCAACTTAATCCTAATTTCTTTGTTTTCGAAGTCTATTTTGTGGATATATTCTTTTGTTCCTGGCACAAGTATTTCTTCTCCGGTGTCATCATTGGTAATTTCATAAACATCATTGCTCGGTGTGGTAAATACGTCTTTTACCGTTCCGGAAAAGCTGTTTTCACTATCAAGCGCTTTCATTCCAATAAGGTCTTCCACGTAGAATTCATCTTTTTCCAGTGGCGGAACATATTCATTGCTTATTCCAACTTCACTGTTAATCAGCGGTATAGCGTCTTCGATTGAGTTAATCGATTCCAGTTTTATAAGAATGAATTTGGCATGGGGTCTTGCTGAACATACCCTGAAGGTCCTAATGTCGTTGTTTTTTATAAGGGTTACTTCCTTAGCCTTATAAAAGGTTGAGGTATCTTGAAAAAAAGGGAGGAGCCGAAGCTCCCCTTTTATTCCATGTTGTTTTGTTATAACACCAAAAATTATATAGTTATTATTTTTCTTCAACATCACCCGTTATGTCCTGGATAATCCCGTCTTTTATAATGATTTCCATGGCTCCTAGCTTTTGATAAAGATTATCTCCAGGTTTGATTGATACGAATCCATCTATAGTTCCCTGAACGAATTCACTGTCGATAGGAAGGCTTTGTGCTTCGTCTACTCTTTTCGTTAGTTCATCTTTTGCAGATTTTTGTTGGACGCGTTCAAGTTCGATTTGTTGCTTTATTGAACTTATTTGGTCAAGGGCACCTTGCTTGGTCATCATCTCAACAAGCTGTTTCCCTTGTATTTCCATTTGCTGGAGTTTTTCATCGAGAGATTTTATGGAATTCTGTAGTTCATAGACTAAGTATTTTCTAAAATCTTCTGTAACAATAGCTTTTATCGTCACTGTTCTCTTTAAAGTAACCGACTTAGATTTCTTTTTGTCATCCATTAAAATCTCCTTAGGTTATTTAGTTATAATTTCAACAGTTACTTTTTTTCTTTGTTTTGCAGCTGCAGCTTTGACAACAGTTCTGATGGCATTTGCAATTCTACCTTCTCTGCCGATTATTTTACCGACATCTTCAGGAGAAACGTTAATTTCGAGAATAACAATGCTTTCTCCTTCAGTTTCATTTATTCTTACCTCATCCGGATTATCAACGAGAGCTTTTGTTATTATTTCAACTAGTTGTTTCATAATACTACACCTGCTTTCATACATGCATCAGAACTTTAACAAGTTCTTTATACTTATGCTTTTTGCTTCTTCGGTGGTTTCTTTGCAGTTCTAACAGGTTTTGAAATAATCCCTGCATTTCCTAGTAATCGAGCAACTGTAACCGTAGGTTGTGCACCTTTGCCTATCCAGGACTTAACTTTTTCAACATCAACATTAAATACTACTGGATCATTTTTGGGTGCATACTGTCCCAATTGTTCAATTACCTTTCCGTCACGCTGTACATGTGAATCTTGTACTACGACACGATAGATAGGGTCTTTTTTCTTTCCAAATCTTTTTAAACGAATTTTTACAGCCATTATTGCCTCCTTCAAAATCAGGGGATGATAATATCATATTAATCGACTTTTCGTCAATGATATTGTTTATTTCTTTTTCAATAAAGAAAATCTTGCCAACTGTTCTTCTATATAATCACCGCCTAACTTTTCTATTAATGCATTTGCTAACGTAATTGCAACGACATTTTCTCCAACAACACTAGCTGCTGGAACAGCACAATTATCTGACCTTTCAAAATGAGCGTCAACAGGTTTTTTTGTTGAGATATCTACTGATTGTAGTGAATGCTTCATGGTTGGTATGGGTTTCATAGCGGCACGTAAGATAATTTTATTTCCATTTGAAATCCCGCCTTCAATCCCTCCTGCATTATTGGTTTTTCTGTAATAGCCTTTTTCTTCGCTATAGAATAGTTCATCATGGACGAGATTTCCTGGTAAGGTGGCTGCTTCGAATCCCATTCCTATCTCCACGCCTTTTATTGCCTGAATGCTCATAAGCGCCTGTGCGAGCTGCCCGTCAAGTTTTCTGTCCCATTGGACATGGCTGCCGAGTCCGACCGGTAGCCGGTCGATAATAATTTCAAATATCCCTCCGAGCGTGACTCCCTTACTTTTAGCTTCATCAATGGCGCTTTTCATTCTGGATTCTGCTTCGGTTGAGAGGCATTTGAGTTCGGATGTTTCAAGGTGGGCACAGATATCTTGGTAGGATAAACTGTTGCTATTAGTCATGGTGGAAGCTACCGAACCTATTTGAGTCACGTGGCTCCAGATAGAAATGTTAAATGTTTCCAGATATTTTTTGGCAACTGCCCCGGCAGCGACTCTTGCCGCTGTTTCTCGTGCAGATGATCTCTCCAGGATATTCCGGAGATCGTTTTGATTATATTTGAGCATCCCCGGAAGATCTGCGTGGCCTGGCCTTACTGCACTGATAGGTTTCGATTCGCTATCTATCGGCTCGACACTCATTGTCTCCTGCCAATTCTCCCAGTCTTTGTTATAGATAACGAAGGAAATCGGGCTGCCAAGCGTTTTGCCATGCCTGATGCCTGAGATGATTTCTACGGTATCTGTTTCTATTTTCATTCTGCCGCCGCGGCCATATCCTTGTTGCCGTTTTGCAAGTTCTTTGTTGATATCGTAGGCAGTTAGTTCTAAATTAGCCGGGATGCCCTCGATGATAACAACGAGTCCTTTTCCGTGAGATTCACCGGCAGTCAAATATCTCATTCTTATCTCCCATAAAAGTTACTAAAATTATCCTTAGTTAATATAGTATAGTAGGTCATTTAATAAAAAACAATTATAAACACTTATTATGACGCTAGAAAATATTTTTTAAAACCCTGAATGGTATTATTCATGAGTATTGCTCTGGTCATAGGACCAACGCCCCCCGGGACAGGAGTTATTGCGCTTGTCTTTTCTGCAACAGAATGAAAATCTACATCTCCGACGAGTTTACCGTCAAGTCGATTCATCCCGACATCGATCACGACAGCGCCATTTTTTATCATGTCAGCTGTAACGAAGTTGGCTTTTCCTATGGCAGCAACGACAATATCTGCATTTAAGCATTTTTCTGCCAGATCTTTTGTTTTTGAATGGCAAATAGTGACCGTACAATTTTCGTTAAGTAATAGGATTGACATCGGTTTTCCTACTATATTGCTTCTGCCGATTACGACGGCATCTTTTCCTGAGAGGCTGATATTGTATTCTTTGAGCAAGGCAATCACTCCGGCAGGTGTACATGGCTGGAAGGGGTTGTCCAGGCCCGAAAAAAGTTTGCCTACATTAATCGGATGAAAGCAGTCGACATCTTTTCGTGGATCGATAGCCTCTATGATCTTCTCGGAATCTATATGTTTCGGTAGGGGAAGCTGTACTAGAATTCCGTGAACAGACATATCGCTATTCAACTTGCTGAGTAACTTCAGCACTTCATCTTCCCCGGTTGTGGCAGGAAGGCGATAAGCTTGAGATTTTATACCGATTTCTTCACAGTCTTTGATCTTGTTTGCGACATATACCTGGGAAGCTTTGTCTTCTCCTACAAGAACAACTGCTAATCCAGGCGTAATATGATGTTTTCTTTCAATCTCAAATATCTCTTCTTTTAAATTACGTTTTATTTTCTGAGAAAGTAATTTGCCATCCAGAATTTTATATGTCATAAAGTGCTTCTCCTTTTTTATTGAGTAGGTGGAGTAATTTTTTCAAAGGTATATTGTACTCCTTTGCGATGGTTTTGCATATTTCGTATTCAGGTTTGATCGATATTACTGAACCCTTAAACTTCCCGACTCTAAAGGGGACCGCTCCCCATTCTGTCTGGATTGTTTCAAAACTGGAATCGAGCATGGTTCTCTCTTTTTGAGAGATGCGTAGTCCGAAGGTACCTGTTTGGGCAAGGATCTCATGAATAAGCGCGGGCATAGTTGCTTCGTGGCAAAGTACCGATAATTTGATAGCCGGACGGCTTTTTTTCATTATTATCGGGGTCAAAAATACATCGACAGCTCCTAATTCCAGCAGCTTTTCTATAAGGAGATCATAAACTTCCGGATTGGTGTCATCAATGTTGGTCTCAATTTCAGTAATCGTAGTGTTTTGAGGGCCTTCTTTTTTTTCAAGTATAATAAGATTGAGATAGTTTGCATCCTCATGCCGGTAACTTCCTGCCCCGTATCCGGAAGCTCGTGGTGAAGCAATCGGTATTGGGGAGAAAGAAGGCTTGAGTGCAGCAAGAATTGCTGCGCCTGTAGGCGTCGTAAGTTCGTAGCTGTTAGTGCTTGAGAATATCGGCATTCCTTTCAAAAGAGCACTTACTGCGGGAACAGGTACCGGGATTGAACCATGAGCACATTTGGCGAGTCCGCCTCCGATATTGATGGGTGTTGCAAATACCTCGCGGATAGACAGGTAATGGATACCCAGGAATGATCCGACAATATCTATAATTGCATCGATTGCGCCGACTTCATGGAAATGAACGGTTTCCTCCGGTATTCCGTGCGCACATGCTTCGGCGCTGGCAAGCAGTTCGAAGGCTTTGATGCTGGTTTCTTTGACGTGGAGCGGCAGCGAAGCAGCCGTAATAAGTTGTTTTATCCTTGTAACTCCGCGATGGTGATGACCTTGCTGGTAGGTTATCTCGACAAAGGTGGTTTTTATGCCATTAATCATCGGATGTGTAACGAAAAGGTCCCAAGGCGGGAGATCGAGAGTTTTTAAGTTGGTGATAAGATAATCCATTGGTACCCCGGCATGGAGGAGTGCGCCGAGGAACATATTTCCCGCTATTCCGGAATGGCAATTAAAGAGTGCAATCATTTTTTTCCCTTTTAAGCATTGATCAAATGATCTCAACGGGTTTTTCTCGGCGATAACTAACTTTTTAGTATAGTTATCTTGGTTCACTCATGTATATTATAAGTGCCGGGGCGGTTCTCGTATCGCTCAATGTGCTATTTATTGATAAGGCTTGCAAAACAGCCTGCTCCGAAACCGTTATCGATGTTGACGAGCGTAAGTCCGGTGACACAGCTATTAAGCATCGCGAAAAGCGGAGTTAAGCCATTGAAGTTCGTTCCATAGCCAATACTTGTCGGGACGGCGATTACCGGTTTGTCGGTAAGGCTTGCGACAACGCTTGGCAGCGCGCCTTCCATTCCTGCTACAATAATTAAAATGTTAGCCTCGTTTATTTTGGGGAGATGGGCAAATACTCGATGTAGTCCGGCAACACCGATATCGTAGATACGGTTAACCGGATTTCCCAAAAATTCGGCTGTAAGCGCAGCTTCTTCGGCTACGGGGATATCGGCAGTACCTGCGCTGAGGACAGTAATGTTTTTTTGTGTTTTAAGTTTGATTTTTCTTTTGAAATAAATAATCCGTGCATCTGCATTGTAAACAATGTCCTGAAAGGCTGGTTTCAGGAACTCATAGACGTCATTTGTCGCTCTGGTGGCGAGCACATTCTCACTGTAGGGGAGCATTTTTTCGATAATCGCTTTAATCTGCTCAGGGGTTTTTCCCGGGCAGTAAATAACTTCCGGAAATCCTTTTCTCAGAGAGCGGTGATGGTCTACTTTTGCGAACCCGATGTCTTCAAAGGGTACTTTTTTTAAGATAGCTAAGGTTTCTTCGAAAGAGAGCTTGTCATCTTTATATTTGTTGAGAAGTTCACTTAAAAATTTTTCATCCATAGCTATTTCCTTATTTAAAATTAATTCAGAGAATATATGAAAAGTGAATCGCTGTCAATTTTAATGTAATATCTATCGTTAAATATTGAGGTAAATATTTACTTGACGTAAAATAGTTGCCGAATTATACTGCTTTTAGTTTCCTATTAGGTATATGCGTGAAGGCAGGACAGCAAATTTATAAAATAAAGGAGAATCTAATGAATAATAAAGGATTTACAGTGGTTGAGCTTTTGTTAGTGTGTTCTATCATTGCTATGCTTACCATGGTAATGATCCCAAACATAAAGAATGTGAGGAACAAATCAAACGAAATGGCTCTGAAATCGAATGTATTTCGACTGCAAACACTTCTCGAAAGCTACTATCTTGATAATGGCCATTACCTTCCTGATAAAGCTACTGGGGCAGGGTTGTTCGAAGTATTTCAGGAAGCCGGCTATATCACGAAGATACCGAAGAACCCATTCACCGGGCAACAGTTTAGTATTGCTGATTCAGAAGGCAAGATAACGTATACGGTTGAGGCCGAAAACTATACGTTAACGGCGTATAAAAGCGATGGAACAACAATTTTGGTGCAGGCTGACGGGGGGTAATCCCGTTAATCAGCAGCATTTGAACAATAATGCATCCACATTTCAGTATAAGCAGTTTCTAAATCTTGGGTAAAATGCTGAGTGTCCATGATCCTTGATTGGCGCATCATCTCCCGCAAGTTTTTTCTGATGTTATACAATATATCCGGAGTGTTCGCTAGATTGATAGCTATGGCGGTATATTCTTCTTGAGATTGGGCAATAAACGAAGAAAGTCCGATGTTCGAGAGTAAGCTGACCCCGACGCGGGATACATGGGTATTCCCTTCGAGTGTGATTACCGGGACACCCATCCAGAGCGATTCACAAGTTGTAGCGGTTCCATTATAAGGGAAAGTATCAAGACTTATGTCTATCGAATTATAAATGTTCATATGCTGTTCGTAGGGGAGGTATTCTTTGAAGGTAATTCGTTCGGAGGCGATACCGTTTTCCGCAAATAATGCCTGGTACTTTTGTAGTGTTTCATCGAACAAGAGCCCTTGAGTTTTAAGAATGAGACGGCTATTAGGTATGGTGTTTAAAATAGTGGACCAGAGCCGGATAACCGTGGAATTTATTTTTGCGAGAATGCTGAATGAGCCGAAGGTGAGGAAACCGTTTTTAAAGAAGGGAAGCTCTCCTACTTCAGGGCAGTTATTGTGTGGCTGATAGCAAAGAAAAGTTGATGGCAGGCGGAAAAGGTTTTCGGAATAGTATTTATCCGTTAATCCTTGCGGGTCCGCGTAGGTATCGGTTATTCTGTAATCGATTGCTGGCAATCCGGTTGTATTCGGATAGCCGAGATAGGTTATTTGCAACGGTGCAGGTTTGCGAGCGAAGAGTGATAACCTGTTGCCATCAGTATGTCCGGCGAGGTCAACGAGAATATCAATTCGGTCGGTTTTTATGAGCTCGATAACTTCCTCATCGGGTTTTCCATTAATATCTCGCCAGATATCTGCATAAGTTTCGAATTGTTTTGTTACGGCATCGGGATGCTTTATGTCAGAGTAACATACGACAGTAATTCGTTTCCGGTCATGCCTGGCAATTACCGGAGCGATAAAGAAACCTACGGAGTGAAGGCTGAAATTTGGAGATACGTAGCCGATCCGCAGAGGTCGTGTTTGCGAAAAATTATTTTCATAGGCTGTAATCATTTTGTTGCTGGCAGCATGTAACTGGAACCAGCGTTTATGTTCTTCAAAAATCGTAGCAGGATCGACCGCAATATAAAAATGAAGTGAAAGCAATATATTTGAATGGGCAACGCTATGGTGCGGATTAACCCGTAGTGCCTGCCGGTATTGTTCCAATGCTTCATCGATTCTGGCAATTTTCGACAGGGTATTTCCCCAATTGCAATAAGCATCAGCGAAGTCTGGCTTAATCTCGATCGCTGTTTGAAAACTGGTGATTGCCTGCGAATAATCATGTGTCTGAAGTTGGCAGATCCCTAGAAAATTAAAGGCGTCAGCAAATTGAGGGGAGAGCCTGGCCGTTTCTTGAAAGCAGGCATTAGCTTCTCCTGTATTATTTTGTTGCAAATAGCTGAGTCCCAGATGGTAGTGAGCTAAAAAAAGCTGAGGATTACGATGAATGGTTTCCTTAAAATACTCAATCGCTTCTGTTAGTTTATGTTGTTTAAAGTAGATGAGCGCAATACTATAATAGGCTTTAAAAAATTCCGGATTATAATGTACTGCTTCCTGAAAGTAGTTGATTGCCTGCTCGAGTTTTTTCTGTTTTGTAAGCGCGAGTCCAATATTGTAATATGCTTCAACAAAGTCTGTTTTCAGGTTGATAACTTTTTGGTAGTAAGAAATGGCATCTTCGAGTTTATTCTGCTGATGTAGGGACATCCCGATATTGTTATATGCATGAAAGTAATCAGGATTAAGCTTGATGGCTGCCTGAAAATGCTGCATCGCCATTTCGTGGTTCCCTTGTTTCTGTAATGCAAACCCGCGATTATTTTGAGCAATATAAAAATCAGGGTTTATTTTGAGGGCTTCCTGATAATAGTTAATGGCCTCATCGAGTTTACCTTCAAAGAGAAGCACGTTTCCTAAATTATTATAGAAATCAGGAATCGATGGATCATTCTCGATGGCCAAGGAAAGAAATGTAATAGCCCGGACATTGTCTCCTTGCTGATTACTGATAATTCCCAGAAGGTTAAGCGTTTCCGCATGGCTAGGTGCTAGCAGCAGAATTTCCTGGCAGAGTAGTTCGGCCTTTATTAGTTCACCGTTTTGAAAATGGACTTTGGCTAACTCTAAGGATTTTAGGGCTGGCTGTAGATTGTTTTCTGAATTATAGGCATTTCCAGGTGACAGGCTCATATCGCAATTGTATCATATTTTATTATGACTTATACTCAAAGCAATTTATATCACAAATAATTATAATAATTATAAAAAATATTTCTTAATTTCTTCCAAGAGGATATCTTGTGTGAGTTCATCTTTTTGGAAATATGAGGTTATTCCTAATTTTTTCAGGAGCTCTATTTCTTCTTTGTTTAAGTGTTTTGCAGTCAAAACTATTGTAGGGATTAATATTTTTTTATCGGACATCTGCTGTGCCACGCTGAATCCGTCAAGACCTGGCATCATAATATCCAGCAATATTAAATGCGGAGGCATTTTTATAATTTTCTTAATAGCATCCAGCCCATTGTACGCAGTATCAATGAAAAAATTGTTTTTAAGGTACATCGAGTACAATTTTACAAGAATTGGATTATCTTCAACAATTAATATCTTATTTTGTTTGCTGTTATGATTATGGTCATCACTGGAAAATTTCTCCAGGCGAGTTAATGAATTGTGTTCTTTTTTATTCGTTCCGTTCATCTTGTATCCCTTTTTCGTAATTGATGGGGAGCGAGAAGGTGAAAACGCTTCCCTTATTTTCTTCACTTATGACTTCAATTGTGCCCCCGAGAAGATTAAGCAGATCTTTGACTATCGGTAGTCCTATCCCTAACCCTTCATATTTTCTCGTAGATGAAGAATCGATTTGTCGGAATTTTTCAAAGATAATCTCTTTTTCTTTTTTGTTGATACCTATTCCCGAATCTTCGACATGAGTATTAAGATAATTGTCTTTTAAGGAAAAATAAACTTTTACATGGCCTTTTTCTGTAAATTTAATAGCATTGCTAATTATGTTAATAAAAATTCTTCTTGCCTTGTCTTCATCAGTCCAGACGGAGGGAATTGCCGCGTCCTCGACCAGGATGAGTTCGATACCTTTTAGCCTGGCCTGGGGCATGAAAGAGAGAATAATTTCTTTATACATTTTATACAGGTTAATCGTCTCAATTTTAATTTTTAATTTTTTCGACTCCATGAGTGAGATGTCGAGTAAATCATTGATCAATTGCCTTAAATGCAGGCTTCCTTTAAGGATTACTTCAAGATATTCTTTCTGTTCGCCGGTAAGTGGTCCGCGCTTTTCACTTTTCAGGATATCAATGAATCCGATAATACTTGTGAGTGGTGTACGAAGCTCATGAGAAATTGTCCTGATAAAGTTATTCTTTAAATGGTCGAGCTCTTTTTGTTTGGTAATATCCCTAATAACGCTGATAAGCCCTAACGGGTTTCCTTTTTTATCAATAGCTCGTGTTATTTTAACATTTAGTATTTTTGCAGTTTTATCGTCTCGAATGAGAGGAATCTCCATGTCTACCTTCTCTTGCTTATTGTTCTGGATTTTTTCGAGTGCTTCTAAATACTGCTTATAAGTGATAATTTCTTCTACATGGCGGCCTATAATATTTTTGTTAATGTTTTCTAAGAGTTCAAGTGCCAGTTCATTTATTTCCATGATAATACCTTCATTATCAATTACAACAATGCCGTCGGCCATATACTTAATAACTGCGCCTGATTTGTCTTTTTCTTGATTGAGAAGGATATTAGCTTTGTAGAGTTCCTTGTTTGTCTGGTTCGTTTCGGAGATCCTTTGCTTCAATTCTTTTTCTAGCTGCTGGTTGAATTGAGCTAGCTTTTCGCTGGTATCTTGCTGTATGAGCTTAATGACTTGTCTGTGTTTTCTCACCAAAAGGTATGCGAATATTGCAATAATGAGAAGCGATGCAATAAAATAACCCTTTAATAATAAGCTCGTGATAGTCATCAGGAATTCCTTTTTATCGGCAGACTAATCGTAAACACGCTTCCTTTTTTTTCGGCAGAGCTTACTTTTATGCTGCCACCTAAACGAGTGATGATTTCCTGCACGATGGAGAGTCCTAAGCCAATACCCTCATAGTTCCTGGAAAAAGAAAGATCGACTTGTTTGAATTTTTCGAAAATTTCAGCAATATATTTCTGAGGAATCCCGATTCCTGTATCAGCTATTTCGATCGAAGTATTATGTTCGTCCTGGCTCGTTGAAAGCGTAATTGATCCGCTGTCTGTGAATTTGATAGCGTTACCGATAAGATTGAATAGGACTTGTCTTATCATATTATGATCGCATTCCAGAAAAAAACTCTCTGAATGGTATTTTTTATTGATAGCGAGTCCTTTCATTTCGATTTGTGGATGAAATGTTTTAACGACTTCGTCAATGAGCGAAGGCAACGCAATTTTCGTAATGGTAAATTCAATCTGGTCCGATTGTAATCTTGATAGACTGAGGAGATTGTTTACGAGGTTTTTAAGATTCTCGGCGCTGGTCTTGGCGAGATCGATGAATTCAAAGTGCTGCTCTTTGATGTAGCTTTTCCCTTCTTTTTCAAGAATATCTAGAAATCCGATGATACTTACGAGGGGTGTTCTTAATTCATGGGAGACAATCTGCAGCAAATTAGTTTTCATCTCATCAATCTTATGCTCTTTTGTAATGTTGTTGAAAACAGAGATAATCCCAATTATTTCACCAAACTCATTCGTAGCTCTAATGAGGCTGACTTTGTAGGTTGAAGAGGATAGCTCATCGGGAGCAAACTGGATCGAAAATGACATTGCCGGTTCGGAATCGGAAGTGAAAGCGCTGATACGCTCAATGTATATCTCATTTTTAATGATAGTTGAGACCAGCTCTCCGAGCGCCAGTTTCGAGTAGATATCAAACATATCTTCCGCTGTTGTATTTATCTCAATAATCCGCATGCCGGGGTCGGTGACTATCACACCTTCGTATAAATTGGACAGGATTGCATGGAGCATGTTTTTTTCTGCCAGTAACTTCTTAGTCTTGATATAGGAATTCTTATTTGATTCTTTTATGGTATGGAAGAGCAGATTAAAGGCTTTTGCCAGATCTCCCAGCTCATCATTTGCGGTGACCTGTACTTTATGTGAAAAATTCCCATTATTAACCTTTTGAACGGTCTGGTGAAGTAGGTCTACCTGTCTTGTAACCATTCGCGAGAGTATGAGCGAAAGGAAGATTGCCAGTACGAGAATTAGAAATGCCGATATGATCAGGAAATACTTGAAATAAGTGAGTTTTGCTATGGCTGATTCAAGCGAATAATCCAAGTAGACAACGCCATATGATTTTTCGATATTGTTAAGAGGATAAATGAACTGGATCATTGTTGGTTTCAGGAGTTCTTTAGTTTGAGTGAACTGAGCTGAATTTTTGATCGAGGCTGGTAATGGCCCTGACCGGTAGAGCACTGTATTATTCGTATCTATAAGGATAAGGTTACGGATGTTTTTATCATTTTGGGTCTGGGAGACAGCCCGTTTGATATCCTGTGCAGGGTTGTTGCCTTCGAGAGCTTTGATAAAGGTGAATGCGAGCGTTTTTACCAGGTACTCGCCCTGGAGCCTTGTATTTTCAATAATCTGTTTTTCTTCAAATCTTATTAAGACAAAAGAGAAAAGAAAAAAAACAAATATAAATATCGAAAGGATAATCAATAAAAACTTATCACGAAGTTTTACATTGTTTAAGAAATGCATGAGTGCTCCGCTCAGTTATCACATGGAAAAAGTTAATAACAGTAATAATTATTAATACTCTTTAAATTAATAGTATAATCAAACAATTGAAAATTCAAGTTCTATTAGCTTATTTTGTATTAGGTTACTGAAAGGTGTTTTGTGAGCTGCGATTAGTTTGATATACTTATAATACCAGACTATATCATAGAGCCCTTCAGTCCGTTGTCGCCAAATGGCGCTACCACCATGATTGAGGTGAAAGAAAGGATGTTGTAATGGAAATAATTGTTGATGGAATAAAAGATATGGTAGTTGTTGAAGATAATGAACATGAGACCCTGGAGGACTTCTTCAACAAGTTTAAAACCCATGCTTCTGAAAATGAAAAAATCGTTACCCTTATCTCGATAGACGGTTATGCTATTACTCCGCCATTTGTTGATGATATTTTTTCCAGGTCATTAACGGATGTAAAAGTGCTTAACATTGAAACGGTGTCAGTGAAAGCGCTCTGCCTCCAGACAATGGATGAGATTGATATACATTTAAAAGAGTGCATAGCTGAGTTCAAAAAAGCTTCGGACATTATTTATAGTCAGAAGTATGACGAATCGGCAGCACTTATTGCCAGGGCAGTTAAAAAATGGCGATATTGCCAGCAGGCCATCGATATGATAACGAACATTATTGTTGCCAAAAATAATGGCATAGACGTCACCCGGATAAAAGACAATTACAAAAAACTCGAAGAAGTGATCATACAGCTCAGCGAAACACTTGAAAATCATGATTTCATGATGGTCAAAGACGTTATCGATTACGAACTGCTCGATAAACTCGAAGAGACGATGACCCAAAAAGATGTCTTAAAAGATTATCTGTAAGACTTCGTGATATTTTTATGCTTATGGTAGCTATCATTGTCTGAGGTATATAAAAATAATATACAGCTGATTACCTGTAAAAATACTAATCTTGCAAAAGAAATAGATAACGCACCTATTAGTAATAATTATGATGCGGTGCTGTCTAAAAGTGGACTTCCTACTATAAAAATCACACAACCTGGCCGGGACTGTTACTGTCATAGTCCTTATGATCCTTTGGTCGAAGCCAAGAAATACCTCCGGCATTTTTACGAACAACATAGATCGGAGGTAGATAAAGCAACCTCTGGAATTATTATAGGTTTTGGCCTGGGGTATTACGTGCAGGAAGTGCTATCGCAGTATATTTGGTTAGATGAAATAATAATTATTGAGCCGGATGTCGGACTATTTAAGCTTGCACTCCACTGTGTCGATTTTAGCGTATTATTCGCGAGACCTAATGTTCATTTTGTTGTGGGGGCCTTAGATCCGTTAAAGCTCAAAGCGCTTGACGAAGCCAGCAACCTATACTCCGCCCAGGGTATCATTATCCCCCATCCGCAGATAGCCACCATGGCCGGACCTGAATACGTTATGGGAGTCCTGAAAGAAATCACTAATTATATTACCAGAAAAGACCATATTACTAATTTATTAGAAATGAAAAGTAAAGATATTGTCAAAAATAATCTTTATGCTTTCACCCATTTATTCGATAAGCCGTTAGTTAATGAATTGTTCAAAAAGTTCCCGGCTATTCCGGTCATTTGCGTATCTTCCGGACCGAGCCTAACCAATTATATAGCAGAATTGAAGGCTATACGGGATCAAGCAATATTCATCGCTGTGGATTCTGCCTTTAACGTGCTGATCGAGAACGGCATAGTTCCCGATATTGTCACGGCAATTGAACCACAATTTTGCAATAAATATGATTATATTGAGAAAAACGCTCATTTGACGAAAGATATTCTTCTGGTAACGACGCTCGATACCTATTCTGGAATTAGTAAGCATTGGCAGGGCCCGGCTCGACTTCTGCTTCACCGTGGATTGATGAAGGAAATGCGAGAGTTAGTTCCCAAGCTAATTGATCCGGGTATCGAAATATTTCCGGGTATCCCGACCGTCGGACTGATGTCCCTTATCGTAGCTGACAAGTTTGGGGGGAATCCTATCATTATGGTAGGGCAGGACCTCCGGTTAACTGATGTCACTCACGCTGCCGGATCAGCGAACGCCCGCAAGATTGAGATCATTAACGAAAATGATCAATCTTTTCTGAAAGTGATAAAAAAGACCGATGAAAAAGATCTGGTCTATGACCGACAGAAAGTCGAGTACCTTCCGGATTATGATGGCAAGCTGGTGCCGACTACCGCTGCTTTAAAGCACTTTAAGGAAACCATAGAAGGAAATATTGCTTCAACCCAGGCGAAGATTATGAATGTAACGGTAGGTGGTGTAAAAATCGAAGGCGCGCCTCGAAGTACTATTGAAGAAATTAAACCATATTTAGGGAATCGGGTAGAGAGACGACTTCTTTTTACTGATTCGGGGAAATTATTTTTGAGAAATAACTATCTCGTAAACGAATGGCTCAAGACATTAGACACGCAAAGCGAGGGTATGAAAAAAGATCTGGATACAGGGCTGGACTCGTTAAAAAAGGTGGACAATAATATAGAAAAAAGAACCATATATTTACAGGAATTAATAACTAGCCTTGATAAGAAATATCCTGATTTTATGAGTTTGCTAACGTTCTTTCTCTTTAAGGAACTGGAGACGTTGAAAATATCTAAGGCAAGGGATAGAACCCACCTCAACAAGTACCGCAGTGTAATGAAAAAAACGGTTACCCTGAGAAGAGGACTAAAAAAGGTCCGGGAAATTATGATACAAGCACTGTAGGGCGAACCAATCGGTCCGCCCAAATATCGATGTAATCTAATAAGGTGCTGTCGGAGGTGTGAAGTTACCCGTCCAGCGGGTAATGCATAAAGATACACGAAATTCATTAATGTAGCCATTAAGGATACCTGTCCCTGATAAACATGCTCCGATATTTTGAATATTATAGAAACATAATGTACCGGTGTGTATATGCCGATAAATTATTTTTCAGCACCTTAACACCGGTTACTTCCGCCCCAATCTGCTATATTGATTATCGTCTAATTATCGTCTAATGTTAGTCTAATATGTTTGAACCAAAGTATACGATAACTTCAAAACTACTATCTAATATTAAACGCATTGCAACGCTAATATTTGAGTTAAATTCTTTCCGATATAATGAGATAATTTTAACGAATCTAGAGCAATCAGCACGGGAACTTTCCGCTTATTCTTCAACCAGTATAGAGGGGAACCCACTTCCTTTAACTGAGGTCAAAAAAATTCTTAAAAATATACCGCAGAAATTAAGAGACAGTGAACAAGAAGTTATTAATTATAATGAAACGCTTGTGACTATGAATGATCGTATTAAAAAAGGGGACATCAATATCAATTTGCCTTTGATATTAAACCTTCATAAAAGGATATCAAAAGGCTTACTTAGTAAATACCAAATTGGAAAGCTCAGACAGGAACCTGTATTTGTTAATAATCCTCGAAAACTCCAACCAGTATACTTACCCCCAGACCAGCAGGATGTTAAATATTTAATAAATGAACTTATAATCTTTGCCAATGGTAACAAAGATTTGATAGACCCTTTGATTTTAGCTGGCATTTTTCATAAACAATTTGTTATTATTCATCCTTTTACTAATGGCAATGGGCGTACTGCCCGATTAATCACAAAGCTTTTATTAGCGGCTATGGGGCTTGATACATTTAATTTATTCAGTTTTGAAAATTACTATAACAATAACGTCAGTAAATACTTTGAAATGGTTGGCGTTATTGGAAACTATTATGATTTAAAAGATAAAGTCGATTTCACTGTTTGGCTCGAATACTTTACCGATGGGATTATCGATGAATTATTGAGAGTAGGAAAAGAACTAAAAACATCGATGATAACACCAGAGGCGAAACTAAAAGAATATCACCTGAAAATATTAAACTTTATAAAAGAACATGGCTATATCACCTATAATGACTACGCTAAACTGACAGATCGAGCAAAACCTACAAGGAATATCGATTTTAACAAGCTTATTAAACAGGGTTATATAGAGAGACAAGGAAGAGGAAGAGCTACTTATTATAAAATTAAAACTTAATCCTGTTATCGGTTTCGATTGTTTTTTTAGTTTTTCCCATTTTGCTAATTCTCTGGTTTTAGTAGGTATACCGAACGCAAATTGGTTTTAGCACGAAATGACGAGTGAAGTTTATATCAATAAATGATGCGAGGAATGACAAAGCTAAAACCAATTTGCGGAGAGTATATCTAAAACAGGAACAAAAAAGACTGCCCCAATAAAGGAACAGTCCTTTTTATATTTTAATTTCAGTTTATATTAATAAGGTGCTGTCGGAGGTGTGAAGTTGCTCGTCCAGCGAGCAATAGACTGGGCAGAGACTCCGGACTTTTTATCCCCGAGGGTGATCTTGATTTTTGAAGTGGCGATAATGGTTATATGCTTGGCTGAGTTGAGGGGAGAGAGGTCAGTATCACCTGGATTGGGGTCAAGTTTGTTAAGCTGGCCGCAGCCTGCGAGAGCGAAGAGAGATATCCCAATACCTAAAAAAAGCCAGTTTTCTTCATTAAAAGCTCCTTTATTATTTTAAAGTAAATATTATATACAAGATTCCATCAAAGATCACCATTTAGTATCAGTTGCAATAATATCGTAAATTTTACCTTTATACAAAATATTCTTTATAAGGCTATCGTGAGTTAGAAGACAACCATGATGATTGTATAAATATTTATAAATTGATAGTACTTCAACTATTTTGTTTGAGTCTTCTCTTAGATTATTGAACCATCCGGAATGCAATGACAAGTGCAAGGTCGGTTTTGTCTCGTGAAGTGCTTTTTTCATAGAAGGAAGCACAAAACTTTCCGCACCCTCAATATCCATCTTAATGAAATTAAAGTTTTGGGCACCACTAATTTTGATAAAAGAATCGAACGTTAATGACGGTACTGTGACAGAACTTTTTGTTCCGGCGAATAAAAGGCTCGACATACTATCGCCAAAATGGGAATTTGTGCCTATTTGTACTTGCCCGTCTGATTCACCTATGCACCCTTCAAACAGCGTTATTTTATCAATCAAACCCTGATTGAACATCAGATTGGTCTTAAGGAACTGTAGAGCTACAGGATCCGGCTCAACAGCATAGGTATGCTTGGCTATCTGTGCACCGTACAAGATTGTTGGGCCTATCCAGGCTCCGATATCAATGTATGAATGCTCCGCAGATAAAAATCTTTCAAATACTCGGTAAGTATGAGGTTCCCATAAGCCACTGGCCACCCTACGCCAAAAATGTTCATGCTTTGATCCGGCGTAAAAGGTTTTTCCATGTGTTGATACTTGAATTTTGTCCATGATATCCTTAATTTGTACTTGTTGCCGTAGTAAGAAGATTAAATCCTAACTTATTTCGCGTACTTAATAAGCACCCTGAAAGCTTCAGGAAGAGACTCTTTTAAGTTGATAATATCTTTGTCTAGGCTGTTAATTAGAAATAACCCTTCCTCTTCCATAATTGCTTTTTGACTGATTAATGATATTAGAACTTCCGGGTTGCTGTTCAACTCTTTTTGGAACACGGAGAACTCTTCTTGGGTTAAACAAATGCTTCGTTCGTATTTTCTATAATCCTCAATTTTTAAAAGCCAATGCGTTTTGTTTTTCAGGATAAGTAATTTTTCAATACACATATCTCGATGTAGATCCATCTCCTCAAAAACTGCTCTAGTGGGACGGGGATTATTTATAAATCTGGCATAAAGTTCTTTATAAATTCCTTCATATTCTTTTGAACTCATTAAATTGTTGATGCATCGCTCATCATAGGTTTTTCGGAACTCTATGATATAGTTAGAAGAAATTGATGCTAAATCAAACTCCAGCCACAAATGGCTTTGTGCGCCTATATATATAAGATTGTTATCTACGCATAAACGTTTTTGTAAATAACGGGGAAACAATACCAATTCTTCAATAAGGTTAATAAAATCTCCCGAGATTTGTGAGGGATAATTGCCGAGGAAGTCTCTTGTTTTACATGATAAAATTGAACCGGCACAAGTAAACTCCGGGGGATTCATTCCAAAGTTAAAATCGAAAAATGCAGACTGTCCTTGGCTTTCAAATTCCGAGATGCCATCTGTTGTCATTTTTAGCCATTGGTTAGTGTTCGTGCCTATCGTTACATCATCTTCCATCTCTACCAGAAAATCATATTTTCCTTTAAGAAGAGAGAATGCGATGTTGCGTTTTGATGTAGGGCCCAAATGCTCGTCACAAAAGTGACATTCGATGGGAGGTTTTTTCGGATCATGTAATCTTTCCCGGTTTTCTTTTTCGAGCCAGAGCTTAACTTCGTCCTGTTTTCCGATACTGCTGTCGACAATAAAATGGCGGTACGGCTGACTCGTATAGTCGGTACGTTCTTCAAACGTATGGAGACAGTATTCCAGACATTCTAAATTATAAGTATGAATCCATACTACATAAATATTTTTCATATTATTTGCTCCCATTGAGAGATATTTCGGAATTCAATAGCCTTATATGTTAATCGCGGACCCTGTATTTTTTAATGTTTTGGATGAACATGTTCCTATAACTATAATAAATACCAAATGAAGGGATGACAAGCTAAGAAAGCGTTTTTCATATTGAACGCTCTCTTAGCCATATTTTGGGGGGAATAATTTAGTATGGGTTTGTTGGCACGTTAAATGTTGGTCCGGTCCAACGAGCAATCCCTTTTGAGAACCTGAATTCATCAATGTATAAATTTGACATGCTGGCATTGGATGCTGAATAACCGATGGTTAGTGCTCCAGTATTTCCAGGGATAGTATAATCCCCAATGTTTCGACTGCCTACTTGTACTCCGTTTAAATAAAGTAACAAGTTAGCTCCATTTCTTGCTACAGCAACGTGATACCATGTATTTGTTGTAAGAACAGTCGTTGTGCCTACTCCTTTCCAACCACCATAGTTCCAGTCATAATAGATAAATCCCAATTCATGGTTCGTTCCACCATAATTCATATAATAAAAATTATTTTGGTCAAAAATGCCATTATTTGCAGCATTTATAGCAGCAAACTTAACCCAGTAATCTATTGTAAACTTATCGATATCTAGATCCCATATAGGAGAAGTATTTGTACAAACGAAATCACCAGTTCCATCAAAATAAGCTGATTTACCCCCAAACACCATTTGTGAACTAGTTTGTGTGGCATCTCCTGCAGCATATACAGGGTTATTCAGTCCAGAAGAATCAACAAAGCTCTCTCCATTTCCATCCATATGCAGAAGTAGTTTCGTGTACTGATCTGGGGGAGATTGAGGCGTTGCAGAGACGCGATTCCCCGACGACACATTCCCATCATTGTCACGAGCAAAAATGCTGTAATAGTAAGTTGCACCATTGGTAAGCCCGGTGTGAATATAGGACTGGTTCAGTCCTTTATAGACAAGCGTTCCATCCGTGACTGAAATCGGATAGTTATTGGTGGCAACCCGTAATTCCACTTCTTTGAGGTCATTATCCGCGGGGTTGGTCCAGTTAAGAGTTACTCTCTGGTCTCCGGCGGAAGCTGTGAAGTTGGTGGGCATACCCGGAGGAAGGCTGTCTATATTCTCGTCCCTGACGAACTCGAGCATTATCGTGCCTTTGTACTGTTGTTTGAGTGCATAGGTGAAGTTGCCTCTGAGCTTGAGCACAACTTGTTCATTAATCGCCTGCATAAAAGGGGCATTCCAGACTTTCATATTTGCGCTGCTGGTTGTTAATGGTTGGTAAGGGATACCGTTCACGACCTGGATATCAAGCGGGATGATATTTCCTGATACCTGCTGACCGTGGAGGCCATTTGATTCAACCATATACGCCCTGACCCTGACCCCTTGAAGGTCCTGGCTGATGAGGTCATTGTAGACGACATTAAGGGTGATCGTGCCATCGGCATTAATCAGTCCGAGCTGAGTCACATTAAAGAAAATAGAGCTGTTAGCCTGGAAGGTCATGAAAGACGGGACGTCAGCCTCTATTTCGACCGACTGAGAAGCAATCAGGGAAGTTTCAATAGACTGGGCAGAGACCCCGGATTTTTTATCACCGAGGGTGATCTTGATTTTTGAAGTGGCGATAATGTTTACATGCTTGGCTGAGTTGAGGGGAGAGAGGTCAGTATCACCTGGATTGGGGTCAAGTTTGTTAAGCTGGCCGCAGCCTGCAAGAGCGAAGAGAGATATGCCAAAACCTAAAAATAGCCATTTTTTATTCATAAAAGCTCCTTTATTAATATAAGATTATTATTAAACGCTAATATTCTATCGATTGTAATAATAAAAAATTGCAGTGTCAACGAAAAAAAATGTCAAGCATCATGACATGCTGCCCCCCTGTTTAGGATTATCAATTAAATCAAGCTGACCGAATCTTTCAGCTATTTTTTCTGGCTTCCTCATACTTTTAATACACCCACTAATCTGATTCGCCGAGCATGTCTGAGCTGATTACGGAAACACTGGAGCCAGGCTCAGATTTTGCTCCCCGCAGTACTCGAAGGGGTCTGAGCCTGGCGTAAGCTGTTGCAGTTATCAGCGAGTTGCGCAAGCGGTCAGGTCTCGAGGCTAGTCAATCAGACCTTCCGTAGGAATGCGCGGATTGTTAAGGTCTTCGCATTAAGGCCTTAACGACTAGGGTTTGGGAGCGTCAGCGTCCCATTACAATTATTCCTTAATGCTTCCTAGGGGATATTTATAAGGGAGATTTCCCCCGTCCTTCGAACGAAGTGCAAGTTCCGAAAAAATATTTTTTTCCCTTTATAATCAGCTTTTGTTTCAAAATTTGAGGATAACACGATAGAATATATAACTTCAGGATAATGGTCGATAAATACTTTTATTCCTTGAGGTATTTCGGTATTTCCAGATTATAATAATGGCATCTTGCTCCGAGCGCAGAAAGTTCCATGAATAATTTTTTCAACAAAAAAGTCTTACCTACTTGCCTGGGGCCAAGCAGAATAGCGGTCTTCTTCGGGTAAAAGATTTTTGACTGCTAAAAAGCGGATTAAAGTTTTGTTATAAAACAGGTATCTTGTTATGATATATGAAGATAAAGTTTTTTAAGGTAGCCGATAGTATGAGTAGCGCAATATATGACAGAAATATCAAGATTATAGCCGAAATGGACACTAGTCTGGCCGAGGTAATAGATAATATCCGGATTAGTGATGAATACGAATGTACTGCGTCGAAGAACGGGTTGCCCAATGTAAAGATCAGAAGAGCGGGTAAAGAGCATTGGTGTCATAGTCCGTACGCTCCGGACAGCGAAGCCGCGAAGTACATCGAACAATTCTATAATGAACGTGTCTCAGAGGTCGAGAAAGCACGGCTGGGTATCATTGTCGGGTTCGGTATGGGATATTACGCACGAGAGCTGATCCGGCGGTTTGACTGGTTCCGGGAAATAATCATCATTGAACCTGCCCCGGTCCTGTTTAAAATTGCTCTTACTTCTATTGATATGAGTGACATGTTCCGGGCGAAAAAAATAAACCTGGTTATCGGAGAGCTCAATAGACTAAAGGTTAAGCAGCTTGATGCCAGTGGCAGTTTGTATTACGCCCAGGGGATCATTATTCCTCATCCGCAGGTTACGACAGTGCTTTTCCCCGATATTGTGCAGAAGTCCGTTCAGTTGATTACTGAGTATATCGAAGAGAAAGATTCTTTATCCGCAACGCTAGGCTTGAAAAGCAAAGATGTCATACGGAATAACTTTTATAATCTCGTGCACTTATTTGATAAACCTCTGATTAACGAAATGTACGGCAGATTAGCTGATCTCCCTATTGTCTGTATCGCCTCCGGGCCAAGTCTTACGGATTATCTGGAGGACTTGAAACTGGTCTGCGAAAAAGCTATTTTCATTGCCGCGGATTCGGCATTTAATGTTCTCATGGAACACGGGATCAAGCCTGACATTGTAACGGCGCTTGAGCCCCGGTTTTGCAATAAATTTGGATTCATTGAGAAAAACGCTCATCTGACGAAAGATATCCTTCTGGTTACTACGATGGATACGTATTCTGGGATCAACAAATGCTGGCAGGGGCCTATACGGCTCGTAGTGAATGGCAGCCTTAATCATACTATGAATACGATCCTGGATCATTTGGTTGAAAAGGGCACGGAAGTGCTCACAGGAATCCCGACCGTCGGAATGCTCTCATTAAAACTAGCCGACAGGTTAGGTGGTGATCCGATTGTTATGGTAGGGCAGGACCTGCGATTCACCGAGGTCACTCACGCTGCCGGGTCAGCTAACTGCAGAAATATCGAGATTGTTAGCGAAAATGGCGAGGATCATATTAAGGTTATACAACAGAAAAAGAAGAAAGATATCGTCTACGATAACAAACGGATTATATACATTCCGGATTATGACGATAATTTAGTCCGGACAATACCTGTTTTCGACGGGTTTAGAAAAAGCATCGAACTTTTTGTCAGGAACACCCGGAAAAAGTTCTTTAATATCACGGCTACCGGGGCTAAAATAGCCGGAGTTCCACGTACGACATTTGCTGAAATTACCGGATGTTTTGACCCGTTCGTCAGAGTAGAACATATTTTGAGCGGACAGGGAACAATGACCTTGCACAATAGAGAGTATGTCGTTGCTATGCTGGACCGGTTAACAAAGGATAGTCAATTATTAGAGGAAAGAATTAATGCCCAATTGAAGCATTTCAGAACAATAATCAGGCAGCCAATCGCTAACAAGGATAGCTTTATCCAAAATATGATTACTTCCCTTAACCGGGAGTTCCCTGAATTAATGGCTATGCTTAATCTCTATATACATAAAGAGATCAATAACTATATCACCGTACAATATACTGATAGTTCTGATACTATAGCGGGCACAAAAAGCCGGTATGTGCTTTCGTTAAAGACTATCGTCGCGCTAAGGCGCGGTCTTGTAGGTTTGAGGAGCTTGATAATTGAAGCGAACAGAGATTTTTAGCTTATAAAAAACTAACTTCGTCCGGTGCACGTTACCATAATTCTTCTCTAAGTTTTTTAAAAAACGTCATTTTATCGGCAGGGCTGGATAGCTTGTCGATATTATTTGAAAGTTCTAAGGCTATCTGTATTGCTCTGGTCATCGAAATATATGCAAACAGTCCCAATCTCCCGATAGAATAAAAATTATTGATGTTGCTTGCCTTGTTTAAGATCTTTTCCAGGGTGTCGATATTCTGTTGACTTGAAATCGGGTAACAGAAATCTTCATGTTTTTTGACGGTTTTTATGACTTTTGCATGTATTTGATGTATTACAAAATCATGAATTTCTTGCATGTAGTCATTTTGCAGCGGTTCATTTATGCTGTATGGTATGGCGAAAGAAATAAGCGTTTTGCCGTTCGTGTTTTCCTGCCCGGAATGATGTGGATACTCGACAATCCTTGTCCAGCTGTAATTGTTGGGGAAAGTAGTGCTGTATGTTGGCATTGCCGGGCATGTGTCGAGGAGCGCGAATACCTTCAACGAGCCTCTCCAGTCAAGTTTTTCTTCAAAGAAAAGATCGATCGGTAACGTATTGATAACAACATCGTTCGGACTAATCGATATTTTGTTGTTGTTATTATTGAAATAGATGCATTTGATAACATTATTATCTATCCCCAGCCCTGAAACCTTGGTATCAGTTACAATCTCCAGGTCTTGACTCAATTTGTCAAATACCGGACGATAGCTTCCCGGATGTCCGGCCCAGACATCACCGAACATACGTGGATTATCCGGTTTTAAGGAGAGCGGTCTGAATTTTGCCCAGTCGGCTAACATGTCTTTAGGATGAATTCCCCACTGTTTAATATTATAGTTTTTAACAAAAGTTTCGTACGAAGCTTTTCCGATTTGACTGATCATGTAGTTTTCAAAATTACTATAATCAGGTTCTTGAGGGATATAGCTTTCTCCTAGCCTTGAGATATTTCTTTTGCTGATAGGGAAATCGAATAATTCGTCATAGCTTTTTAGTTGTCCGTCAATACAGCATCTGACATGATAATCAATGTACTTGGGAGTAATTAATCGTCCCCAGAAAGCCGATTGTTCAACCGTTTTGGAATATAGTACGTGGGGCCCGAATTCGTAGTTAATTCCATCAATCTGGTAGGTCTGGCAGAGGCCTCCGATATCATTGTGTTTCTCTATAACAATTGTTTTGTTGAATTTGTCTTTTAATGCATTCGCTGCGGTGAGTCCCGAAAGCCCTCCGCCGATAATATAACAAGTTTTCACCTGATTTTTCCTCCGTTCTATAAAATAGCTCTTAACTATATGATATCTAAAAAATAAAATTATGTAATGATTTGATGGGTAAGTGCTATAACATCTTCGAGCAATGTCGGGACTACGGAGTGTGCTTTCTGATTTAACCGTGGGATTAACTCATTCTCATGTATATCAAACATTTTACTGTAGAGAACTGCTTTTACTTGCGCTCCAACCGGTTCAAGGCTCATTTTGGGGATGTGATCATTCCAGGACTTGCAGGTTTCTTGCAGCCCGTAATTCATGCAAATGATTGGCGTATTGCTTATCGCTACTGCAAAATGCTGCGGGGCAGAGTGAGACCCGATAAAGAGTGCGCTTTCCTGGACCTCTCGGAGTTGATCGTTGAGCGAAAAGTTCTCATGACAGGCGTTTCGGCAATTCAGAAGTGGAGTCATTGATTTATCACCGAGCCGGACTATCTCATAATCAGGGTAATGTTCTTTGAGAAGATTGACAAATAATTGCCCTTGTTCCGGAGTGACGTTACGGGCATCTTCTCCGTAATTTGCTTCCCTTAAATGAATCGTGATTTTTTTCTTTTTGGTATATTTTTGCTCGGTTAGCTTGGGAAGTTCTTTTTTTTCTGATAAATACAATTCTGCTCGTTTTTCCCAGATGCGCCATCCTGCATTATAGCGATAGTTATCAAGCAAAGGGAAATAACGTGTCTTTTCGATAGTAATCTCAAATCTGTTGCTTATCAGGTCTTGTAAAATACAATCAATAATATATTCCTGGACAGAAATATTGTGGAATTCCTTGTTCCTAAGCTGGAGCGAGTGAAGCCTGTCCTTTTCTGCTTCCAGCAGCGTGATATCGATTACATAGTCGATAGCGGTATTGAGCGAGGCAAGTTCTTTTAGCTCCGGCCTGTTAAGCGGCATGATTAATATGACCGGAACAGATGGATTTTCCAGTTTTTTTTGTTTGATAAACTGGTGAACGACGATCATGTCCCCGAACGCTATACTCCAGATTAGCGGGTAGACTATTATTCTTTTGCCGATGCATTCAGAATATATTTTTTCATTGATACCTTTGTATATCCGGGAGAAATCCGGCTTAATTTCTTTTAGTTCTTTTAGTTCATGCAGGATAGTTAGTCCTGCCTGTACAACATTCTGTTGTTTTAGGAAATCGTAATAATTGGAAAAAAACTGGTTATTTGAATCAATATTATGCAGCAATTGATAGAGCTTCAGCCCGTGATAAACAGCCTTGTCAGTGTAGTTTCCTTTGATATAGCTTTGAATCAGGAGACTGTCTAACTGGAAACTCGTTGATTGCTCATTTCTATGTATTTGTAGAATGGCTTTGATAGCTTTGTCATAATGCCCATTACAATAGTCTTCATAAATGTTCTGGATTTGGTTCATTGGTAAGTTCCCTAATCACTTCAGTTTCGTATTCTTAATCTAAGAGTGAAAGCCCTTTTTCCAGATTGATGCTCGGAGACCAATTGAGGTCTCTGCGGATTTTATCTATATTGCTGATAGTTGTTCTCGCTTCCCCTTGTCGTTCGGGAATATGTTCATACGGGGCCTTGAAGAGTTTTGCGATGTGATTGATGCTGTAGCTTTCTCCACAGCCTACGTTATAGATCTCATATACTTTATCTGAGGTGGCTGCAGCATAATTGGCTCTGGCAATATCATGGACATGTACAAAATCTCTGGTTTGTTCGCCGTCTCCTGTAATGAGCAGTGGCTCCCCGTTGTCTTTTTTCCTCTTGAATATCCCGATTACCGAAGTATAGGCGTTTTGTGGGTTTTTATCGCTAAAAGACCTGGGACCGTAGGCGTTGAAATATCGCAGGGCAATCGTCGGTATTCCGTATCTCTCGCCGAGTATCATGCAATACTGTTCTCCGGCATACTTTTGTAAGGCATAAGGGCTTAGACAGGAGATTTTTGCATTCTCCGAAGTCGGAAGTTCTTCCGGGCTGCCATAGCAGGCTGCTGAACTGGAATAGACGAGTTTTTTTATGTTATTGCCTTTTGCTGCCAGCAGACAATTGATCGTTCCTATGACATTCACTTCTTCGTGTTCAACCGGATCGTCAAAAGACGGCTGAATGCGTGGTAGTGCTGCTAAATGGAAAACAAAGTCAATATTTTTGAAATGAGGTTTGATTTGCTCAAGGTCCCTCATATCAGCTTTAATGAGTGACGCGCGAGGGTTAAGGTTCTTGGTGTCGCCTGTCAGCAGATTATCGATAATGGTAACCTGATGCCCCTGGCTAACTAAAAGGTCCACTACATGAGACCCGATAAATCCCGCTCCACCTGTAACTAAACAATTCATCATCATCCTCCGGATTTATTACATATTTTAATATCATGAATTTTCATTCCCACGAATAAACCTTCCGTAGCATTATATCAGCGTTTGGAACGGGATACTATACTTGAGAAAAGAGTATCCTTTCTATAATCTATATTTCTGAAACTCCGGTCTTTCCTGTAAGACTTTTTCCGCGAACCAGAAATCAAAGTCATCGTGGATATCGATCAGCAGTTCGTTATTGGGGATTATGACAACTTTATCACCCAAACGCCGTTCTTCTTCTATGAGTAGTCGTGCCCGTGTCGCACAGCCCAGACCGGTATCTTCGCGCAAGACCGGTGGTTTCAATTGGCGTGACATGTGTTTTCCTGGCGTAAGGCAGGTATAGGTTCCTTCTTCTTTTTTCCAGTAATTCTTTTTGTCAGGATACCCGACAAACGCCGAATCGATGGAATCATCGTCTATCAGGGCCCGCACTGCCTGCTCAATTAATTCAGGTTGTTTGAACAGGTCAGGGATCTGTAAGTAAACAAGAATATCAACCCGGTAGTTTTCGTTTTTCTGTAACCAAAGAAGTGCATGCTTAATGGACGCTTCCGAGGTGGTGTTGTCCTGTGCGACTTCTGCCGGGCGGATAAATGGCACTTCAGCTCCCAGGCTTTTGGCGACAGCAGCTATTTCCGTATCATCAGTCGAAACAATAACCCGGTCAATGAGCCGTACTTGTCTGGCAGGTTTGATGGTGTATTCCATGAGCGGGTGTCCGAGTAGGGGCTTAATGTTTTTCCCCGGCAGACCTTTGGACCCGCCGCGGGCCAGAATAATTGCCGCTACGTTTTTCTTTGTCATTTAGACAGACCTCCCGAGTACTTTCCCAATGAGATCGATTTCTTTGACAAGCTTTTCAAAGTCGTTAAATCCAAGTGCCTGGAGCGGATCAACCCATGCTTTTTCCGGGTTGTTGTGGACTTCGATAAGTAGCCCGTTTGCTCCTGCTGCGATGGCTGCCCTGCTTACCGGCGCAACATAGCTGCGCTTAAATGTAGAATGGCTTGGGTCGACCAGGACCGGCACCGTCGGAGCGTATTCGTTCAGTGCAGGGATCGCTTGTATATCAATAATTGCCCGTGATTCAACATTGTGGGTATGCGGCGAAGTTACTCCTCGTTCGCAGAACATTATATCGTGTTTGCCTCGGGCTTCGAAGTGTTCTGCTACGCCGAGGAGCGAGCGCAGGCTTTCTCCGTAATGGCGTTTAAGGATGATCGGTTTGTTAACATTTGCTAATGCTTCGATAAGGTCCATGTTGAACATGTGCCGGTATCCGATTTGGAATACGTCGACATACTTGGACATCATTGCGGCCGTCTCAGCATAGAGGATTTCGGAGACTACCGGTAAATGGTAGGTATCTCCGGCTTCTTTCAAATAAGCGAGCCGGGTTTCTGCCCGGGCAAATAGCTCTTTTTTCGACATAATAGTCTTGCGGTCCAGGTCCTGTCCGTCGCAATCGGCATCGCTTTTTCCCAGAGGGTCGCCGTATGGGAAGGTGAGCGGTTTAAAAATGCCGCCGCGCAGCATAGTTGCCCCAGCTTCCCTGACAGCTTTTGCTATCTCCATAATCTGGGATTTGCTCTCAACCGTACACGGGCCGGCAATAATCATTATTTTTTCCGGATTGTAGGTGTACGAACCGGTTGTGATGATTCTCCGGTAATCTTTTCTGGTAATGAGAGGGATATTGTTTTGTAGATCATTAGCTGATATATCTTTCATGGTGTAAGCTCCTTTAGCGTATTATTTACTTGGTTATCCAGGCATGGTCCTTGTCAGGTATGCCCACAAGTTTTTTCCCCTCACCGGATAAAAAGAATAGATAATAGAGTGTGTATCCGGGTGCGGCGACGATCTGGTGATATCCGTAGGGCATGTAAGTAACTGTTCCGTCTTTGATTGGAATGAGCATATCGATATTATGTTCAGGAGAGTAAAACTTTTCTATTCCATATCCTTGAGGTTTGTCAGTTTTGAAGTAATAGAGTTCTTCATGCAGTGATTCGCCGGGAAGGTTATTGTGTTCATGTTTGTGTGGAGGAGTTCCGGACCAGTTCCCCGGAGGATTGAGGGTTTCTCCGATTAACAGATTTTGAGCAGGAGAATCCGGGCCGATGATCATTCGGACTTCGCGATGCCAGTTGTCTTTTCCTGCCTGCATGACTTTAATGTCTTCCGGTCTAATTATTGCTGAGTGAGTTTTCTGTGAGCATTTTCCGACACAGAGAGCGAAGGTCACTTCTGTTCCCGTAACTTTGAGGTTTGTGCCGGCGGGAATGTAAACGGCGGTAGGTATTCCTTCGAAAACGCTTTTTCTTGTGCCGAGGTTTTTGTGTTCTTTTCCTTCGAGGACAATATCGCACACACCTTCAAGGATAACTACTCCGGCTTCTTCATCTTTTGCGGTCGTTAACTCAATTGACTGGTTATCCGTCAGAGAAAATACCGAGAATTTTTTGATGTAGTGAAACATTGTATCAGCCCACTTGGCGTCATTTCGACCTTCTTTAATCCTAAGTTGTGATGAGAATCCGGTCATAATTGTTTCCTTTCTCTAATAGCGTGTTATTTTGTCTTTCATATACTGAATTGTCTTTTTTGCCGCTGTCTCGAAATCCGGTTTTGGCAGCATTTCTCCTGAAAGAAAGCCTTGATAATTAATCTGCTTCAGTGTTGTTATGATTGCTTCGAAATCAATATGCCCGTGTCCGGGATACCAGCGATCGCTATCGGCAATATGGACATGTGCCAGCTTCGGCGCGGCAATGGTAAGCGTAGATGGCAGCTGCTGTTCTTCGATATTCATATGGAAGGTATCTGCCAGGATATAAAGTGAAGCACTGTTAATCTCTTGGATGATATCAAGCGCTTCCCGGACGCAATTAATAAGCGAAGTTTCGTACCGGTTGATCGGCTCAATCACTATCCGGGTATTTTTCTTTTCTGCATAAGCGCAGATTTCTCTCAGGCTTTTCTTGAACTGGTCAGCGCTAAAGAATTTGTTTTTGATTCCTTCGCCTCGTAGCAACCCGACAATAACCTGGCTTTCGAACTGCGCTGCCAGATCAATATGCCCTTTAATCCGTTCGATAGCCTGTTTGGTTATCCCCGCGTCCGTCGAGGAAAAGAACAGGCCTTCATCAACATAAGCCTGTCCGGTACCGATCGCTGCTAGTTGTAATCCGCACTTTTTGAGAAGCGTTCTGATTGACGAAACATCGAGCATTCCCGGGTCACGGATAGCGAGTTCTATGCCATCATATCCTAATGAAGCGATTATTCGGACCTTGTTCTCTAAGTTTCCGCTGGCGACTGAGGTGAAGCTAGTCTCATGGGTGGAGACAACATATGATAATTTCATCGTTGGACTGAGTACTCCTCTTGCTTAGCCCACCAATAGGGGAACGCTTTTTCCGCAAGTTCGAAACTTGCCGGGGTTTTAAGCTCTATGGTCGAGTAAAAATCGACAATTTCGGAAATACCGACGTTATTTCCCAGTAAATGGCCTTTTCGGATGAACTCGGCATAAGTAACGCAGGCAAGTCCAGCATAGCCGATATGTATCGGATGTTTTTGCGAACTGGCAACGAAGCCTTCGTCCACCCGCACTAAGCTGCCTTCTTTTTTTATCCAGCAGGACTTATAGGAAGGATAGCCGGGAAGGACCGAGTCAAACCCTTTTTTCAGCATCATACTAATGAGTTCATCGATCAGGAATACCGGACGGAACGGTTGGATAATAGAAAGATAAACAATAATATCCGGAAAAATATTACTCTTTTCCAGTTGGTCTAAGGTGTATTGAAGGACCGCCTCGACACCGATATCGTCATTAGATAGTTTCTGAGGCCGAAGGAACGGGACATTCACCCCGTGTGCTTGCGCTATTTCTTTGGTTTTAACGCTATCAGTAGAAACAATAAGATTATTTAATAGCTTTGATTGCTGGGCGCTCTTTATCGTATACTCGATCAACGGTTTATTATTGAACATAAAGGGATCGCCTTTAGCAGTAATAATACCCATGATATTGAGATCAAGATGATTGATTTTTTTCGAAGAAAATTCTTTTTCGTTCATCGATTCCATGATCTTGACTATATTATGGGCGCGTTGCGGGTCTCCTGATTGATGAATGCCGTGGTGGTGATAGACACTGGCCTGAGGTTCATAGACTATTTTGTAGCCATGGTTAATTATTTCTTTGCCCCATAACCGGTCTTCGATATTAGTTGCGGTGTCGTCGAAAGGGATCGTCTCGACAACAGACTTTCTGACAAGGCTATTGGCATTATGAAAAAAACTGTCTTTAATCTGGACGCGCCGGTCTAACCCAAAGGTTATCAGGAGATCGCGTTTATCAAGATCATGGGTGAAGGCGAGCGGCTCTTGTCTGCCATAGACTCCCGCGATTTCCTGGTTGGTATCTTCATCGAGGTTCCTGACGAGGTTTTCGAGCCAGAATTCGTTGGTCGGAATACAATGAGAGGATAGTATTGCAATATAGCTGCCGCAGGAGGCTTCTATGCCGACGTTGATCGCTTTTCCCGGAAGGTATTTGTCGATTTCGACAACGGTCACCTCGAATTGTTTGGCTTTTTCGACGGTCTTGTCCGTACTTTTATTATCAACAAGGATTACTTCAAAATCCTTAAATGTCTGGTTGAAAACTGACTTCAGGCAAGGAGTGATCCAGCGTTCTTCGTTTCTTGACCTGACGATAATCGAAACCTTGGGTGCCATTACTATGCTGACCTTTTTGTAGACTATTTCTTAATATTGTATCATAAGATGAAGGGTTTCATAATGTTAATGGACTGGATACGTGAATTATTGTAGTAGCTCTTGATTTTGTGTGCGGGCGTGCCGGCGGTACGCCCACAGGCTAATTCCGGAAGAGCGGATTCGCCGCAACAACATCCCTTCATACAAATGATATAATTTAAAAATAGTAGGACATCCGAATAGTAACATAAGGACTTATAGTATAAATAAAGGCAAGAAAACTATGACAGAACTACCAGATAAGCCAATCTACCAAAAAAACCTGGAAGCCTTGAAAGCCCGGAACGAAAAGCTGGCGCAGGAAATAGTGCAATTAGTTATACCGGAAGATTATACATATTGTTTGTCAGACAGTGGCCTTCCGAATTGTAAGATAAAGGTAGGCAACCAAGATTTTTATTACCACGACCAAGGTGATCCGCAAAAAGAAGCCGAAGATTTTGCGGCACTATTTTCGCAGCGGCATTCCTGCGAACTCAACTCTGCAGTGTTTGGTATCATTGTGGGTTTCGGGTTTGGATATCATCTCTTACCGTTACTGGACAAAATAACCTGGTTAAAGGAACTTATTATTATTGAGCCGGACAAAACTTTGTTCAAGCTAATGCTTCATTATCAAGATACTACAGGCGTTATTTTACACAAGAATATCAGCTTTATCGTGGGGGAATTGACGCTTGATAAGCTCAGGGCTTTGCGCGGTGCACAGTGGCTCAATTTGGGAAATCGGATCATGATTAACTGGAATACGGTCACGAAATATTATTTGGAGGACGCAGGGACAATCAGCAGGGTTGTTCAAGATTTTGTTGTCGAGAGATCGGTTATTGATAAAACGGCTATGGTCCGCGGTACTATGATGATCGAGAACCGGTTCAAAAATATTAGGCATTTATTTATCGAGCCTAATGTTGATGGCTTGTTTGGCAAATTTCGTAATCTGCCGTTTGTGTGTGTGGCAGCCGGACCGTCCCTGAATAATTATCTCCCTGATTTGAAGAGGATCCGGGAAAAAGCTGTTTTTATTGTCGCAGATACGGCGTTCAAAGTGCTTATCGAGTACGGGATTGTTCCTGATATCGTGACAGCGACCGACCCGCCGCCGACTAAATATAGATATTTCGAAGAGAACCCTCATTTGACAAAAGATATCCTCCTGGTGACGAGTAGTAATACCTATTCCGGGTTGCTTGATTGCTGGCAGGGACCGATTAGATTTGTGGTTGCCGGAGATGGCTTGTATGACTTTGTTTTCGAGAAATTAGCCTTTCCGGATGCAGCAACTTTTAACGATATCAACACTGTCGCGATGCTTACTTTAATGCTCGCTGACAAATTGGGTGCTGATCCGGTCATATTGGTCGGGCAGGACTTGAGCCTGGCTAGTACAGATCATGCCGGCGGATCTTCGGTCACGAATACTATCGATATTATTGAAAGAGACGGAAAAACGTATTCCAGGACTCGCAAGCCTGGCAGCTCAACGGCTGATGGCAACATTGAGACGAGTGCTCATCAGATTGTCGAAAAAGAGGTGTTTTATGTTCCTGATTATGATAGCCGGCCAGTTCCAACCTGGGAAGATTTTCGATTTTTTATTACAAGTCTTGGCGGCTATTGTTCTCATATGAAAGCTCCGGTTTTTAACCTTACCGAAAAAGGCGCCCGGATCGATGGCGCGCAGAGAGTATCTTTTTCCGAGATCGTTCATTATTTTAATAACGAGGTCATCTTTAAGGAAATCTTTAATTGTTATTGCGAAAGAACTCCAAAAGAACTGGAACTAGCAACGGCACATGTCAATAAGTGTATTGAGAGCTGCCAGGCTTTTGACCAGTGGATACAGTATTGCCGTGAAGAGATCGCACGAAGACACTTGAGAGAAAAATACGATTTCCTGCATAACGAAATAGCCCGGTCGTACAGTAATTCAGCTTCATTCATGAGGCTGCTGGATATGCATATACCTGCAGCAATAATCAGGGCGAGCAAAGTTAATTTTCAGAATTACCATAATCTGAGTGAAGAAAAAAGATACCGGAAAAAATATATCAACATTCTTCGTCTCTTCCTGTCATTGGAAAGAGCCTGCAGCCTGCTTAAAGGTAACCTGCAAAGTGCGCTCGGACACCATGAATTAGTAAAGTAATGCTTTTATATTTTTGATATAGTGTAAATACTGAACTGTTTATTTAAAGGGGACCAATATGCCGGTAATAATCGCTGAAATAGGATGTAATCATAAAGGGGACATGGAAATTGCCCATGAGATGATCAAAATGGCGGCTCTATTCTGCAAAGCAGATGTCGTCAAATTCCAGAAACGTAATCCCCGCGCACTCCTTACCGAGGCAGAGTATAATACTCCGCATCCTAATCCAATGCATTCGTTTGGTGCGACCTATGGCGAACATCGGGAGTTTTTAGAATTCGACCTTGAACAGCACAAGCAGCTGCAGATATGGTGCAAGGACTGGGGGATCGGCTATTCCTCTTCCGTGTGGGATATTGATTCCGCCAGAGACATTATTTCTTTGCAGCCCAACATGCTGAAAATCCCGTCGGCTGCTAATCTGGATTTTGAGATGATGGAATATATTGCAATTAATTTCCCGGGGATTATTCATATATCCTTTGGTATGACAACCCAAAAAGAAGAAGAACGTATTATTTCGTTTTTCGATAGGTTTAATAGGACTAAGGACGTGGTAATTTATCACTGTGTTTCCGGCTATCCGGTCCCGATGGACGATGTTTGTCTTATGGAAATAACGCGATTAAAACAAGCCTATGGAAAAAAAGTAAAGGCAATTGGCTTCTCCGGGCATCATTTGGGTATTTCTGTTGATATCGGTGCAATGGTCTTGGGGGCTGAATATTTTGAACGTCATTTTACTCTTGATAGGACCTGGAAAGGTACTGATCACGCTGCCAGTCTCGAGCCGGACGGTCTTCGCAGGCTAACGAGAGATCTTCGGGCCGTTGACAAAACCATGAAATACAAACCAAAAGAGATCTTAGATATCGAGCTGGTACAACGGAAAAAACTGAAACGAAAAATAGGAGAATACGATATCAAATGATAATAGCCCTTATCCCTCTTCGCGGCGGCTCAAAAAGCATTCCTAAGAAAAATATAAAACTGATGGCCGGGAAACCTCTGTGTGCCTGGACCCTCGAATCAGCATACAATTCCGGGATTTTTGATAAAGTGGTCGTATCAACGGATTCACAGGAGATCGCCGATGTCGTACGATCTTTGAATCTGGACGTAGAGATCATCATGCGACCGGCGGAATTGGCAACCGACACCTCCAGCACAGAATCAGTCATGCTGCATATTGCCGACATCGTGGATTTTGATGTCATCGTTACAATCCAGGCAACGTCTCCGTTAACTGAACCGCTAGATTTCGTTAATGCCTACAAAAAATTTAACGCAGAAAATCTGGATTCTTTAGTAACCGGGGTTAATCAAAAAAGATTTTACTGGGATATCGCCGGGACTCCTTTGAGCTATGATCCCTTGAACCGTCCTCGCAGACAGGACTACAACGGCGTGATCATGGAAAATGGCGCTTTTTACATCACGAAACGAAGCGTCCTGACCCAATCACAGTGTCGTCTGGGAGGCAGGATCGGCATCTACGAAATGCCGGAAAATACTGCGATCGAAATTGACGAACTTTCTGACTGGCACGCTGTCGAAAAATTGATTAAGTTGAGACAGGAAGCAACGCTCCATGATAGCCTTAAAGGCGTCAAGCTGGTGGCTGTTGATGTCGACGGAGTACTTACCGATAGCGGCATGTACTATGATGAAACCGGGAAAGAACTGAAGAAATTCAATACGAGGGACGGGAAGGGTATCGAACTATTGCGTGAAAGAGGTATCAAAACCGCAATAATCACAGGTGAATCCAGTACGATAACCGACTACCGGGCACAAAAAATTAAAGCTGATTTCGTTTATAAAGGGATTCAGGATAAAGGTGCAGTGATCTGCGAACTTGCCCTGCTGACAGGTATTGATCGGGCTGCGATTGCATATATCGGCGATGATCTCAATGATCTGTCCGCCTTTCAGTGTGTGGGCATCAGTGTTTGTCCGGCTGATGCTGTCGAGAGTATTAAAACTCAGGCTGATCTTGTCTTGTCGAAGAATGGCGGGCAAGGGGTTGTGAGGGAATTAGCAGATCTCATCCTTAAAGAATAATGACGGTATGAATTTTTTCGAAGAATAGTGAAAGTACTCTAGTTATGAGCAAAAAAATGACCATATTATTTTTGGCAAAAGAAGCCGGACTAAGCTATATTAATTGGCTTCGGTTTTATCTTGAAGATATCGGACATCAGATCGTTTACGTTACAACAGTTAATGAGTGCATCGCAGAATACGAAAAAAGCAAGCCTGATATTCTTTTTTCTGTTAATTTTCAGTTTATCCTTGCAGAAATAGCGAAAAGAGATAAGCTTCCATATGTGTTTTGGGGAGTGGATGCAGTAGTCAATAGATTGCTCTTTAGCAAACATTTCGTTTCTGATTATACGTTTGTGTTCGAGTGTTGTCAGGAGGATTACGATAAGTTTCGTAAGGCAGGCTATAAAAACGTATTTTTGCTCCCGCTGGCTGTTGATGAGAAATCGCTCGTAATGAACAAGCCTGCTACTAAGAACTATCAATCGAATATCGCTTTTGTTGGTGGTAACTATGCTCCCCGGAACGAGTACCACAATTTACTTGACGCTTTATATAAATATTATCCTAACTCCCGCGAGATAATTGATAATAATCTGATCAACTTTTTCGATGAGATATTTGAGAAACAGAATCAGGATATTTGTCATTATATTGTGCCGAAATTGCTGTTGGAAGATGATAAATACGGACTAAATATAGAGGACTTAGCTCCCTTATACGAAAATGAGATTATTAATGCAATTGCAGACGGGCAGCCGAAAGACAAACGTTTTTTATCCGAAATGATCGCTGATACCTTATCCCATGAATCGGACAGGAGGTTCCGGGAGGCCATTATCCGCAGACTCGCGCCCTATGGTTTTTCTTTATGGGGAGACGAAGGTGTGTGGCAGAATTTAACCTGCACCGGTAATTTGACGTTTCATGGGTACTGCCAATGGGGTGAGCAGATGTCAGATGTCTATAAAGGCGCAAAAATCGGATTGACCATGACCAGGCTTTTCATCGATGCGGTTTCCATGCGTATTTTTGAGATAGCTGCGAGTAAAACCTTGTGTCTGGTAAAATTCACCTCAGAGTTGCCTCAGTATTTTGACATCGGGAAAGAGGTTGTCGCTTTCGAGTCAATTGAAGAGGCGGAAATCCTCGCAGACTATTACCTTCGTCACGATACTGAACGCGAGAGGATTGGTCAGGCAGGACATGAGAGAATGCTGCGGGATCATACACTGCGAAAAAGGTTGGATAGTATGAGTCTTGTGCTTCAGGAGGCAGGCGTGTTTTAGTGTGCCAGTAGTGTACTATTTCATCTGTCAAAAAGCAGATAATTATTTAACTTGCGTAACATAGATACCGATAATTAAAAAAGCTTATATTCGCTAGACAAGTATCAAGGAATATTATGAAAGATCTAATAAAAGGCAAAAAGATAGTGGTTACCGGGGGTTCTGGGTTTATCGGAAAAGCCCTTGTCACCGAAATCCTGAAATACGACCCCAAGGTTGTCAGGGTTTTTTCCCGCGACGATTCGAAACAATTTGAGATGCGTCATGAACTTAACGATGATCCTCGGTTGCGGTGGTTGATCGGTGATGTAAGAGAATCTGATCGGTTGGCTGCGGCATTTGAAGATATTGATATCGTATTTCATACTGCCGCGCTGAAGCATGTTCCATCGTGTGAGTATAATCCTTTTGAGGCAGTCAAAACTAATGTTGTTGGCGTACAGAATGTGATTGAGGCAGCGATAGCCAATAACGTTGAAAGAGTAATCTCGATCAGTACGGATAAGGCAACGAGTCCCAGTAATGTTATGGGCGCGACTAAACTGTTAGGTGAAAAGCTTATAGCTACAGCATCACATCGCAGGCCTGATAGGTGCACCAGATTCGCATCCGTCCGGTTCGGCAATGTGCTGGGATCACGCGGTTCTGTGGTTCCATTATTTCGCTCTCAGATCGAAAAAGGCGGACCGATCACCATAACTGATCCCAAGATGCAACGGTTTGTAATAACAAAAGAGCAGGCAATAAAGCTGGTTATAAAAGCTGCTCAAACAATGCATGGTGGAGAAGTATTCCTTTTGAAAATGCCTGTTATCAAAGTTGATAATCTGGCGGATGCTATGATTTCTATTTTTGGTAATAACAAAAATATAACTAAAACGTATATCGGGTTACGTCATGGCGAAACCCTGGATGAGGACCTGCTGACCACAGAAGAAAGTCAGCGCGCTCTCGAGACTGATGAAATGTTTATTATATTGCCTGCAATAACGTATACTACCATCGATTATTCTTATAATAACACGTTCCCGGTTAAACCTGGACTGCGCTATTCTTCTGCCAGCTATGAACCGCTTTCATGCGGAGAAGTGAAAAAAATGGTTGAGCAAGTCTATTGAAAAGACGTCATCAAATTTGGGCGATACAGGTCGCCGAGGAACTCAGCTAGCACAATTCAGATTGATGGGAGGGGCTCTGAGCTTTTCGTCTCTAATTGTTTGGGTTGTTTTTGTAATTACCTAGCATTTTTAAAACATTCTTTTTATAATGCATGGCATGTTTAAACGAAAACTAACAAAAATATTAAAGAAATACTACAATTCTGAAAGAAATGTAGCCTTAACAGGCGCTCGGCAAGTCGGAAAGAGTACACTGCTAACTCAGATTTTCCCTTCTGAATTAGGAATATCAATCACCAATCTCAAATTTTGATGATGGAAAAAATACCGGAGTCCCTTGCCGGAAGAGTCGGATTGTGGACGATGTATCCTCTATCATTTTCACCACTGGAAATCCAAGATCAGAAGCAACTACTATCGAATCATCAATTGTGGGGCGGTTATCCGGCGGTACATAATTTAGAAAACAGCGAAATTAAATATCGATGGCTTAGCAACTACAAGAAGACATATCTGGAAAAAGATGTACGGGATATAAAAGCCTCTGTAGATATAAAGAATATTACAAGATTTCAAAATGTTATTGCGCATCGAACAGGTAATCTCCTTTCTTATACAGATGTCGCCAGAGACTGCGGAATTTCTGTAACAACAGCCCAGAATTATATGAAGCTATTTGAGCTTACTTTTCAGGTTCATCTCCTAATGCCCTATTATCAAAACCATACGAAACGAATGATAAAAAGCCCTAAACTATATTTCCTGGATACAGGGCTTATAAATGTCATAACCGGACAGTATAATCAGGAATTATCTGGCAATGTATACGAAACCTGGGTATTTACGGAACTCCTAAAATGGTCATCGACCAAGACTATTCCTCCTGAACTATTTTTTTATCGAACATCTGCTGGATTTGAGATCGACTTTATTATCAAGCACAGCGGAAATAAACTACTACCTATCGAGGTGAAAAACACAAAAAAACCTTTTGCTTCCGACGTAACTCCACTCAAGAAATTTATCGCCGAACATCCTGACCACGCTGACAGAGGGATACTCGTATACCCTGGCGATGAAATCATCAAATTTGCCTCGAATATCTGGGCTATTCCTGATAGAATGTTATTCTTGTAGAAAGCTACTCATTCAAAGTTTTCTGGTTACCCCAATAACTCACCCATTATAATTAATAAGTCAAAATAATTGTAAATAATCCGGTATCCGGTATAATAATGGGTAAGGACTGGTTCGATGAATAAAAAAATTAAAGAAAATCTATATCATCTTATAAAAGAACGTGTCGTCAGCGGTTACGATCCTCGGGCTATTTATATTTTCGGTTCGTTTGCCCGTGGGGAAGAGACCGAAATGAGCGACATAGATATCCTCATAGAAAAAGAAACTGATCAGAAATTGCCTTTGCGTTCGAGCTATGTTCGTAGTTTATTGCGAGGGATAGCTTATCCTCTCGACATATTAGTATATACTTCGAAAGAGATAAATGAAAAAAAGAATGACCAGTATTCAGTAGTATACAATGCTTTGGTTGGAGGAATAAAGATATATGAACGACAACAGAGTGAGAGTTCTAAAGAATAAGGCAGAACAAGACTACACTACCGTAACCATTCTTATGTCAGCACAAGGATCTTCTCCTGATATAATAGTATTCCATATCCAACAAATGATTGAAAAATTATTGAAAGCGTTTCTTGTAAAGATGAACGTATTGTACAGATTCACTCATGACATTACTTATCTTTTGGAAGAGGCAATAAATATTGACGGAACTTTTCGGAACTATTATGAAATCTCTGAGTTATTGGCTCCTTACGCTGTGATTGTTCGTTATGAAGAAGGTTATGAGATATCTTTCGAAGAAGCTGAAGTTCTCCTGGATAGAGCTTTGAAACTGCGGGAAAAAATTCTTTGCTCGATAACCTGAATGTCGTTATGTATAGATTTCTTAAGAAACTTCTTCTCGATTTCCTGTAGTCCTTTACTTTATTTTTATCATTGCAAAGCAACGAGAGATAGGCTAAAAAAATGAAAAGGATTTATACCCAAAATATATCAGCCCTAGCATCAAAATATCCAGCTCTTGCAAAAAGTCTGGATGACCTTGCCATGCCGTCAGAATACCAATACGTTGCCGCTAAGAACGGTCAACCTAATAGTAAGGTTACTAGAGACGGCAAGGACTATTATTACCACAGCACGTATGACCCGCAGAAAGAATCGTCTAAGTATATCCAGACCTATTATGCAGATCATGAACAGCAGTGTCTGAACGCAGCTTTTGCCATCGTTATTGGCTTGGGGTGTGGGTATCACGTATTCGACTTGATTAACAAAGTTACCTGGTTAAGAGAGCTGATTATAATTGAGCCTGACATGGCGCTTTTCAAAACTATTTTGAATCATGTAGATCTGACAGAGTTAATTAGCCATCAGAAAATAAGTTTTGTGCTAGGTGATGTTAATCTGGATACTTTCAGGAACCTCCATGCAGCCCAGTGGCTCAATCTTGGCGGAGTTATTATCGTTCCCTCATTATTTATGACCAATTATGCGAAAGAATATCTTGATAAGGTGAACTCATTAGTAGCAGAATTCATCCAGGAAAAAGATTTTAACGCTAGGACCTATATTAAATGTGGCAGACCAATGCTGGAGAACCAATTCAAGAACATTCCGTTTATGTTCTCCTGTCCTCCGGTAAACGAGCTTTTTGGTAAGTTCGAAGGTGTACCCTGTATTTGTATCGCTTCCGGACCATCGCTGAATGATTATCTGGAAGACCTGAAAAAGATCCGGGATAAAGCGATTTTTATCTGTGCGGATTCTGCCTTTAAGGTGCTGATCGAGAACGGTATCAAGCCGGATATTGTGACTGCAATTGATCCGTTACCGGGTAAGTTTAAATATTTTGAAGAAAATTCACATCTGACTAAGGACATACTTCTCGTAGCCGGAACTACTACCTATCCCGGTATGCTGACAAGTTGGCAAGGACCGATAAGGATTATGTTGCAAGGCAGTAAACAGTTTGGATTTTACTTTGAAGATGTCGCGTATCCTTGTGTTGAACGTTTTCCGGATTTTCATACAGTTGCTTTGTCCTCGCTGATGATTGCTGACAAACTAGGCGGGAATCCGATAGTGCTTGTTGGGCAGGATTTGTGTCTGGGAAAGACGGATCATGTTCAAGGTGCGAGTATTGGTAAAAGGATAGAAATATTACAAATAAACGGAAAATATTATGCGAGACCCTTAGGCTCTTTTTCTGGAAACAGGTCAATAAAAGATGTGGAATATGTTAATAGTCTAATTTCTGAATATCAGGAGCTTCGTAAGAAATGGTTATCAACAAATGATGACAATTTATTACCCTTATTAGAAAGTATGTGGGATGAAGTGAAAGTTATTCTAATCCCTAAGCTCGGTTATTTGACATATGATGCGTTTTGTTTTTTTATATTGGCATGTTCGACAATTGTTTTTTGTAATAACCCGGAAGAATTATGGAATGAGTTGATTTTAAAAGGATATATTAATAGCGATGGAAAAATATTAATAGACTATGATTGTCGTATTAAAAAGAATAATCTTGATTTAGATGCTAAATATAGTAAATTTATAAGCATATTATCCAATATTATTTCATATCCAATTATCCCAGGAGAGCCGGTTTTATTAGTAAAAGATTATTTTGATCAAAACATTCCCACGCTATCAACTTTCGCTTTGTATATAAGAGCTTTTGAATCGTATATTGCTACAGCTAACCTGCATGTTTATAATCTCACAAGTCGGGGTGCAAGAATAAATGGCGCGATAAGAGTGTCGGCAAATGAAATAAAAGAGCTATTAACTAGTTACTCAATTTCAGGGGATTTAATCACTAATCAAGTAAAAGTTTTATCAAAGATAACTGATAACGCTACAGAATACATCACTCAAGTGCTATATCGCTGTAATTGCTTGGATTCTGAGTTTGCTAATATTATTGAAAAAATAAAAATGCCAGGTATTAAATACGAAGAAAAATATTCGTTACTCAATGACTTCAGGGGTGAAATATATCGGAGTTACCCTGAGATAGCCAGAATGATCGAAGTACATATCCCTGCAGAACTGCTTAGATATACAAAAAATAATTTTAAAAATTATCATAGATCAGATTCTGGTGAAATAATTAAGAAAAAATATGCTAATGAACTTCGAATGCTATTAGCAGTGCAAGAAGGTAACAAATTTATGATAGTTAAGCTGGAAGCAGCATCGGGGTGATCCGGTAGGCTTTTTAGAATTTTATTGAGGAAAAGATAGCAACTGCCCTTGGAGAGAAGTAATGTCGATAAATCTATCTGTTATCATTCCAACAAGAAATAGAGCTGGTTCGTTATCTGGCGTGTTGGATTCAATCTGTGTTCAGTCATTATCTCAGGGTTGTTTTGAGGTGATTGTGGTTGATAACGGGTCTTCAGATAATACAAAACAGATTACTGAGAATTTTATTGGCAAAATAAAGAATTTAAAATATTTTTACGAAGCAACTCCTGGGCTTCATGTTGGCCGACATATCGGGCTTAAAGAAGCTCAAGCAGATATTCTCGTATATACTGATGATGACATAATTGCATTCCCCAACTGGTTAGCTGGCGTAAAAGAATCGTTTCAAAACCAGAGTGCCGATCTGGTCGGAGGCAAGATATTGCCTCGGTTTGAGACTGCCCCTCCATCATGGATTATGGATATGTGGAATAAGAGAAGCGATCAGGGACAGGCGTTGGGCTATTTGAGTCTTCTCGATTTTGGAGATGAGATAAAGGAAATAAGTCCGCACTATGTCTGGGGATGTAATTTCGCTATAAGGAAAAGTATTTTACTTGATGCAGGTGGGTTCCATCCAGATGGCATGCCTCAGGAATTGATTAGGTATAGGGGTGATGGAGAGACATTTGTAAGCCAGCATGTTATGGAAAAAGGATATAAAACTCTCTATAATCCAAAAGCCTCTGTATATCATATAGTCCCGGTAAGTAGACTGACTATCGAGTATTTTATGAGAAGATCTTTCAATCAGGCAATTTCAGACGCTTTTACCTGCGTGAGGAAATCCGGTGAATATGGCGGTTTCCAAAGTTTAAAGAAAAACATTGCAAAAGCCCGGAATGAAGTGGAAGAAAAAATTATCATAGCGTATAATTCCGGTATTGATTTTTATACAAAAGAAATTAACGATGACCAAAGCTTGCTTGAATGGATTATGGAACCTAGCTATTTATAGAAAGATTCTCCGCCTAGTTCACTTGAAATAATTTCTTTTATAAGGACCTTTGGATCTCATGGCTATCAGTCTATGGTAATTTACTGACAACTAAAGAAAAATCTCCCTCACCTGAGGGGGATGTCTTTCGCGGCAGCAAAAGACAGGGGGAGTTCGTCATTTATTCTTTGACATACCCCATTAAAATTATTATTAATATCCTGATTAGTAAATCTAATCACCTTAATGTCATATCCTGATAAAATCTCACTTCTTACGGAATCATACTTAAATCCATCTTCAGTATAATGATGGCTACCATCAATTTCAATAACTAATCTGTATTCTGCACAGTAGAAATCAACAATATAATTGTCAATCGGTCGTTGCCTAAGAAAACGATAGTCAGTCTTTGATAAAAAATTATACCAGAGCTTTTTTTCTTCTTTGGTCATGTTTTTTCGTAATTCCTTGGCGCGATCTGTTAATTTAGGATTATATGGTAATCTCGAATTGACTTGGATTAATCCTCTTTGCATCGAACTCCCCCTGTCTTTTGCTTCGCTCAAGACATCCCCCTCAACGAGGGAGATGTTATTTTGCTCTAAATCCCTCTGGGATTTAGAATACCTTTATTGAATAGTCAATTCGCTTGACAAGTTACAGGCTGCATATCTGCGAATGTGTCTGTAGTTTGTCTGTAGGAATGTAAAGCGTAGAGACGCACGGCTGTGCGTCTCTACAAAGAAATTAATTAATACGGTGCTGTCGGAACGTCAAATGTCGAGCCTGTCCAACGTGAGATCCCTTTGGAGATGCGAAATTCGTCAATGTAGCCTTTTGCATATCTGTAATCATTATTAGGTGGATTTGAGTATTTCCCTATATTCAGTACCGCAGTTGAATTAATTATCGTACCGGATGAAGTAGCTGAACCTACCTGTAAACCATTAACATAAAGACTAAAAGCATTCCCATTTCTTACCGCTGCAATATGATTCCAGCTGTTCTCGGTTATGTTGACGGTTACATAGCCGGTATTGATATCCCAGGTAGTGCCTGACGTTGAAGCAGTGAAAATAAGATAAATCACATTATTATCTTTATACATAAACAGACTAAAGGCGCCATAACCTGTACCTTGAGTGCAAATAGTAAATCTGCTGCTATAAACATCTGTTGAATAATTTGAAAGATTGTTGGGATAAACCCAACCATCAATTGTAAAATCGTCTGCAGCGAAATTCCAATCCTCGGAATCTGCTACCGATAAATAATTGGGGGAGCTAAATGATCCAATATTACCCCAGTGGGCAGGAGAGGATACTTGTGTTACGCTGCCATTTACGTTGATCGTCTGATTGGCTAAGGAAGAGTCATCAATACTACCTCCATCCATATGCAATAACAATTTTGTATAAGAATCTAAATACGGCGTTACAGAAGCTGTTGCAGCCGAAGACCAGTTGTTATTATTATCTTTTGCAAAGATACTGTAATAATAAGTTGTTTGGCTTGAAATATTATTGGCATCAACCTTTGATGAACTTGACCCAGAATAGATTGAGATTCCATCTGATACGCTTTGCGGATATCCGGTGATACTTCTCCTTATTTCTACCCCAGCAAAATCAAGATCTGTTGGATTAATCCAACCTAGCGTAACAGTCTGAATACCTGCTGCATTTGCAGTTGAAGCAACCGTAAAACTGCTCGGCATTCCCGGTGGCGTAGTATCATCATCGACATTCTCCACCCGCACCAACTCAAAAACAATAGTCCCCCCGTATTCCTGAGATAACGCATTCGTGAAATCAGCTCGGAACTTGAGCGGCTGCATATGGTCGATTACATTAGAGAATGGCTTCTCCCAGGTATTCATCGTGAGCGCAGTGCCGGTGAGGTTCGTATAACTGAAGTTGTTGTACGCTTTCACCTGTAATGGTAAGACACTTGAGGTCACGACCTTGCCGCGCAGTCCGTCAGTATCGAGCATGTACGCACGCACGTAGACCCGTTCGAGATCTTCGCTGGTCAGGTCATTATAGTTGATCGCGTACATGATATATCCATCTGCCTCTGTCCAGGACTGAGCAGTGACATTAAAGGTAATATTCCCGGTAACATAGAACTGCCCGAAATTAGGGACATTTCCCCCTATCTCGATCGTTTTTGTGGTTACTTCTTCCGAAACTGATAAAACTCTCATCCCTCCCGGCCCGGCAGGGTTAAGCTTCATTTTTACATTCGTACTGGCAATGACTTTTTCGGTACACTGGGTCGCAAGCGCAGGAGCTGTGATATCCGTGTCCATATGTTGTTTGTTCAGTTGACCGCACCCGGCCATGAGCAGGACTGCTCCCGCCACAAAACCTATAAACCATTCTTTTTTCATAATATCTCCTTTTATTGTTGTTATATCTTCTATATGAAAATATCATTTAATTATAATAACAATAAAATATGACTGTCAAAGGGAAATTATTATTGCTCAGTAGATTTTTTTGTAAATGCAGATAAATTTATCTGATAAATAATGTATATATGAAAATTTGAAGTTACTTTTTGGGTTTTAAAAAAATATGTGTTCCCTGGACAAATTTTTCTAATCCTAAAATCTGGTTGTCGGGACTGTAGAAATCCCAAGGTTTAATCTCTTTTTCATAATTCCATTGGACGTATGCATCATACTTGCTGAAGTCAATCAAACAAAAGAAATCTTCTAACTTATCATTGAACCTTGATAAGGAATCTGTATGTACTTCAATTGCTATTTTGGGTAATGTTTTGAGTATGTTTTTTGCTCCACGAAGGGCTTGAATGTCTGCGCCTTCCACATCTAGTTTAATAAAAGTGGGTTTATAATGGGCGTAATTATCCAATTCAACTATTGGAACTTGAATGTAATTTTTAATACAGTCGGTATTAATAAATGAATTCGATGTTTCTGTTGATAATTTAATAATACCATTTTCATTTCCAACCGCTTTGGGTTCAATACTTACATTTTTTATATTATTGATTTCCAAGTTTATTTTGAGTATTTCAACATTGTTTGGATTTGGCTCAAACGTGATCACTTTCCCGGTAGGCCCTACCCAATTTGATAGCAGAATCGCTGTGCAACCTTGATGTCCGCCACATTCAAGTACGACATCCCCAGGAGCTATTAAATAGTCCCTAATGATACGCATTTCAGTCCAGTAAGGGTCTGTACAATAGGTATCGTACCAATCTTTACCATCCTGATCGCCGATATAAAAATCAAAACTAATTCCTTCTATAACTTTTCTTTTTATATATGGAGTTTTGAATTTTTTGCTTTCAGCTTCGTATAGTGCATTAATATGTTTTCGTAAATGTTTTAATATAAGTTTTTTTATCATATTGTACACATATCCTTGGTGTTTTTTTATAACCATAGTGAAAAAGTTTTTATTTCGTTTGCGATTGTTGCTTTTTATATATTTCAAATAATTTAGGATGTATATAAACATTTTCATCCCAAATATATTTTTGTAAATTAATTGAAATATCATTTTTGATAAATAGATACATGTTTTGCGTATACCACCAATTAACATTTGAATTCCAGTATTTTTTTCTAAATGGATCAAGGACTGAGTATCCTTTATTTGCGAAAAGGTTAATCCAATATTGGGGAAATTGTTCATTAAAATGATTTTCTCCCATTTGCCCAGGAATTGCGGCAGAAAAAATAATAATATTACTTAATTGTGTTAGCATATTAATAAAGCTATGGGCCTTATCCTCGATCAAATGTTCTGCGACTTCTAAACTTATTGCTAAATTAAATTTGTTTTGGCTGGAAAAATTCTCACAATTATTTAAGTCAAACTCAAAGAATTCGTCAGCTTTTAGCATTATTTTTTCTTTTGGAACGTGCTTTCCATCTACTCCAAGAATTTTATTAACACCATTTTGTTTAAAAACATACAGCCACTGACCTAACCCACAGCCAATATCTATTACGCTTGTTGGTGAAAGTAACTCCATAATATAAGGAACTATAATTTCTGCAGAATTTGGCAAATGGTCATTATTGTAATGATGATAGACTTTCATGATATCAGCCTCTTTTTGGTTTTTAATTGATCAACCCGGGACATTTTATTAATTTAAAATTCGTATCTAATAAATAGTTAGTTAAATAAGCAATACTTAGTGTTCTGAACCAAGTTGGGAATAATGCACTTTCATTTTTTTTACTACTCGTTAATGTATGCCCATATACAAATGGTTCATTACGTTTAAATACGAAACCATCATCATTATTTTGATTTGTGAGTACCCACCTAAAGGCTTTATTCAGTGCTATATTTATTTCCTCTTTCCGGTAATCAGTTAGAGAAGTAAATTTAACTAGAAGATAAATAGCATCAATATCCTCACAGGCACTGCTGTTTAATTGAGCCCCAAACCCACCTAATATAGTTTGAGTTTTAAGTGTTAAATCAATGAGTTTTTCCATATATGGTATTGGTTTTTTGTCATATAACCAAAGCGGATATAGATGATAAGCAAATTGTTGAGCACGTGACAGATAGACCATGTCATCATCACTGCCATAGCACCAGCTCCCCCATTTGGGGTTAATTCTCTTCTCCAATTCATTAAATAATATATCCAATACTTTTCTGGCATGTTCATCTTTAAAAAAATCACGCTGATATTGCAGCAGACTCCCAAGATTCATTATCGCGTTATCTGCATCTGTTGTCTTAATATCGTCAAAATTTAAATTGTTTAAATATGCCTTTAGGCCGGATGGGTTATAATATTTTTTTATATAGTTAAATTCATGTTTAGGGTTTATTCCAAGATAGGTATAGCAAATTATCAAATGTAAGGAAAGATGATTTGCTCCCCACCATTCGATATTATAATAGTTATCATTTTCCAGGCAAGGATCTATAAATAGGCCTTCGGTATTTTGAAAACTATTAAAATATTCCGCCCATTTTATTTTTTCAGTAACAGAGAATTTCTCTAGTTTATTAAAAAGACCATAAAGCATACATGCATATACTGAACCGTAAATAGTTGGTTTACCAACAGAAGGTGCGTAGCGGAAAGAGAAAGGCTCTGTAGTTTTTAATGAATTAACAAAAGAAATGGTTTTTTCGGAAAAATCATTATATTTAAAATTTAAAGCTGTAGGTACACCGTAGTTTACATATCGATTCAAAATATATAGTAACTCATTATTCTTTTGATCTGGCATTAATTCATCACTTTCGTCAGTAATTTTAAGTGTTGTTTTAGTTTAGTTATCATATTTGAGATACTCTGTTCTATTGTTTAGTATTTTTTTGATCTGATTCTAATTATAGAATATGCCCTTCTAATTAATTAGAGTTGATCGTAATGCAATTTAGCATAATCACAATCATATTTGCACGCCAGATCATACTCATCCTGCCAGTATTTGTTATCAAATCCTGTTTCTCTTAAAACATTTGCCCAACGCACGTGATATTGGGCATGTAGTTTTAGAATATATTTCGACATTTGTTGTAGATCAGGAGGTGTTATGCTTGGGCGTATTTTGCTGTCTGTAGTTTCTGCTTCTATTACGCTAAAAATATTTTCAAGTAGTTTGCTCTGTGATAAATCGTTGGTCGCTCGTAATTTACCGGCTCGTGCAATTATTTGTCGTTCTTCCTCGTTTATAAGATAATAGTCAATTTTTTCAAGTGCATCTTCATAATTATGAAAACATACTATTTCTTTTCCAAGTTCGAAAAAATCTTCAATTCCTGCTGCGTATTCGCAAAGCAAAAAACCTCCACACATCGTGATGTCAAATATTTTACCTTTTAACTGGTTGCGAACACCAGTACCATAAGCTTTTGTAAAACATATATTTATTTTACTACTGCTAAATATTTGTACCATTTCATCATGCGAAACAAATCCATTGGCCCAACCCTTGCCAAACGTCGAGATAGCAACTCCGTCCCTGGAAAAACTTTTTACCAGATCTTCGCGATCTGCCACAAGCTTGGAGCCTACAAAACTAACATCATAAGATATATTCGATGGATAAGGTGTAAAGTTATCAGGTTCGCCGGTAACTAGAAGATGAAATGCTTTTGCCCCTAGCTGTTGATAGCTGGGAAGTGAGGCCTTATCTGCTGTAAAGATATAATCCATATATGGAATCCACCATCGGGAATAGTTATCAAACCGACATTCATCATCAAAGAACCACCCGGTAACATAACTTCCTAAGCTACGGATTTCCTGAAATATTTCTTCAAGTATTTCATAAGACATGGTAGGCCAAATCACATATTTAGGTGAATGTTCTTTTACTAATTCCACAATCCTTTTATTCGTTTGAATTACTCCATACTCGGAATACGATTCTCCGATCTCAAATCGAATTACCTGATTAAAAATTTTGGATAATGGGTTCCCGAGTTGAAAATCAGGATTCCAGCTCACATTTACACCAAGGTTTTTTGCATGTGGTTTAATTATCGGGTTGCAGCAATCTGTTTGCGGCAAATATAGAATAGTTTGATTGATCATGGCTGTATATACGGATTTAACCTTTCAATATTATCAACCCCGAGTAGCAAAAGCGGATGATTCACAGCCGGATGATATGCAGAGTTTTGTTCACTAACCCACTGATAACCATTGTGATATTTATCATATTTAAAAGAACTAATATTAACAGGAGATATTTCACAGCAGATATTTACCGTATGCACATCTGTTCGCATGTTTTCATTTTTGGTAAAAATGGTTTCTTCTACAGATATTATTTTTTTAAATGTGCAGTCAAGATTTGTTTCCTCTTTTGCGATTCTAATTGCTGCTTGCTCTATCGTTTCAAGTTTTCTAACTCTGCCGCCTGCAAACCAAAATTCGCCTTTCGCAGGTTCATTATCTCTTTTAAGCAATAGACATTTACCTTCATGTACGATTAATAAGTCTACACAGAGAATCGGCATATTATTGAGTATGAGTTGGTACTCTTGTTCAGGAATATACATAGGAAAACACCTCCTCGAGAATACCTTTTAGTTTGTTGAGCCGTTCTTCGTTCACAAACTGATTATTGCCAATATAAAATCCATTTTGATGCAGTATTTCCGCATTAGGAAAATCAGCATAATTGCCATAATTTTTAAAGCAGGGTTGCCGCAAAAGATTGCCGCTTATAATTGGACGGGTTTCAATTAGATTATCGTGAAACTTAGCCTGCAAAATATTTTTATCTTTTTTGTCCTTAAAAATGAATGGCAAACAGAATGATGATAACCCTTTAGGATTACAGCTGTAGAGTTTATCTTCAAAGAATGAAATTAATTTAATGAATTTTTCGTAATTTGTATTTCTAATGGCAATATAACGATCGATATGTTTTAACTGCGCAATCCCTATCGTAGCATGTAATTCCGTATTTCTAAAATTGTATCCATGGGTAAGAAATAAAAAATTAAAATCAATATCAGGATATTTCTTTTTATAAACATCATGTTTTGAGGGGTCCAGTTCTCTTGCGAGTCCATGTGATCTTTTTAAGATGAACAGATCGTTCAACTCTTCTATATCAGTGCATAACATACCGCCCTCAATAGTAGTCATGTGATGCCCCCAATAAAAGCTAAAGGTACTTGCGAGACCATGATTGCCTACTTTTATCTCATCATATAATGCCCCATGTGACTCGCAACAATCTTCAAGAACTATTAAGTTGAATTTTTCTGCAACAGACTTGATCTTTGTAATATTAGCAGGAAGACCAATAAGATGTGTGACCAGGATGATTTTTGTTTTCGAGGTAATGGCTTTTTCAATGGCATCGTAATTAAAAGAAAGATCGTTTAAGTTAATATCAACAAATACGGGGGTTAATTTAGCTTGGATTACTGATGTAATATTGGTAGCCCAGGTTACCGCAGGCACTATAACTTCACTATTATCAGGGATGTTGTAATATTCTTTGATGCTATCAAGCATAACTAGATCAGCTGAGCTGCCTGAATTAACAAAAACAGAATATTTACAGCCTTGCCATTTTGACCATGCTTTTTCAAATTGTTTTACTTTTTCAAATTGTGTAAATCGATCTGTTGAATTAATGAATTCAGACAGCTTATCTTTATCGCTTTGTTCGAGAATGTTTTCCTGTAATTTCCACATATAAGTACCTCTTGTTTGGGGGTCTTTAACTTTATTCGATAAGATTCTTATGCCAAACAATTGTCTTTTCAAGACCTTCTTGCAGCTCAATATAGCTTTCTTTTTTGTATTCAGACATTATTCTATCTAAATTAAGGAATACACTGCTTGGCGCTCCTGCGATACTTTTTTTTACATTAGGGATTACGACCGGAACATTTAATAATTGACCGATTAAATAAGCCAGTTCATTGATTTTGATTGCAGAAACCCCACCTACATTATAGCAACTATGTGTGCCGTGTAGGATAATGTGCCACATCATTTCAATCGCATCCGAGATGTAGCAAAATGTTCTTGTTGCTTCTCCCTCGTCCAGCAATTCAATTTTGCCCTTTATTGCTTTTTGAATAAATGAAGGAAGTACTCTTTTGTCATTTGGCCTGGTCCCAGGGCCATAAGTTAATGAAAGTCTGACGGAAGATGCATTTACCCCCTGTTGCCTATAAAGAGTGCAGATAGTTTCTCCGGTCCGTTTCCCTTCGATATAGCAAGCGCGTGGATGATCCGTATTCGTAGTTCCTATTTGATTTTCTGAATATTTTGCTGATTCCAGTCCGTTATATATATCGCTACTGCTGATAAAAAGGAATTTTCCGTTAGAGTTTAATTTTTCAAATAACATAAATGTGGTTAATGTGTTTATTTTGAGTGAGGCTAATGTGTCTGTCATAAATTTACTTGGTTCACCTGATCCGGCAGCATGAATGATTATATCTGCATCAGGTAGTGTCTTTATGAACTCACTATCGGTTAGATTCCCTTTGAAAACCTGTACTGTTTTAGAATTAAGCAATGGTAACAGAAATTCCGATGGGTCAGAATGAATAATCGGGAAAATTTTCATTCCATTAACTTTCTTCGCAATCTGCAACAATGAGGCTAAAAAATTTATACCAACTAAACCGCTCGCCCCGGTTATTATTATGTGTTTATTAGTTAACTCTTGGAAATCAAAACACGATGCGACTTTCATTGCATCGAAAGTTAATAAGTCGCTTAATGCCTCGACTCTATTTTTCATTATAATAATCCCCATATTCTACGAGTATTGTTGAGACCCCATCTTTTCGTGAATACGCTTTTTCGTACGCAGGAAAAATCTGTTGCGGTTCGTCCAGTACTACTACTTCAACAGTTGTTAGCATCAATTTAAACGCGTCAGAATAATCTCCAGTATGTTGGATCTGGGGATTAATCGGTCTTTCAGAACCTATACTGGTTCTTATTATTACTTTTGGATTAAATTCTCCATTAGAATATTGTGATATTTTATCCAGATGATTTACCAACTGATTTGTAGCTAGTAGCAAAAAATTCCATCTGGGATAAATACTTATAGGAATAGAGCCATTAACTGCTAATCCAATAGAAATTCCCATTTGCATTTCTTCGGCTACAGGCATTTCAAGTAATTTATTTTTTGATACACCTGCTAATGTGTTTGTCATCCCAGTCCCAGGATATTCCACGGCTTGTCCTAGAAATAATGTTTCTGGTTTATACGAAAGCCATTCCATCGTTCTTTTCAATTCATCAAAATATTTCATAATGACACTCCTAGAATTGGATTCTCACACCACTTCCGGCGTGTGGATATTTACTGGAAATATATTTATAATAAGTTATATATTCACTCAAAGAACCTTCAAAAGTTAATGTTTCAAGACCCCAGGTTTCTCTTGTTAATGTACAAACAGATTTTTCATTATCTTCAATAATAAAATGGATTGGCAGTTTTTTATTAATACAATATTTTATACACTCGTGAGCCATGCCAGATTCCGAAGTCATATCGCCCATAAAGCAAAATACTTTATTTTTTGCCTTTCGTCTTTGAATATCCAGTGCAATGCCAACTGCTATTGGAATTACTCCGGTAACAATCCCAGAGGAGATGATTTTATATTCTTTATAGCAAAGAGAGATGGACCTTCCTGCCAGAATATCATTTTTTAATCTTTCCTTTGGGACACCCTTAAGTAAACATTGGTAATGACTTCGCCAGGAACATAACACCCAATCATTTTCATCGATGTTTTCAAAAACAGCTAAAATATTATCTTCATTGCCGCTATAAAGATGGATGGGCGCTTTAATCATGGCTTTATTAAAACAATTTGCAATATCTTCTTCAAAAGATATTAATTCTTCTTTAGTTAATAAACTTTTCATGGGGTGTCCTTTAAATGGATTATTCAATTATAATTTTACCGGGTTTATTTTTTTACGTGTTGATCATTCATGATAACAATTTTATAATAAATTTAAAAAGATATATAGTAGGTAGTCATCTAGATTCTTCATAAATGCTGAAGGGCTCGAACAAATACCTTTTTTTGAAGGACAAAAAAGAGCCGGATATCGTAAATTGGCTAAAGTACAAATGTAGCCCGTCCCAAATATGTTCGTTAACTATTCTAAGGAGATTAATAGGTATGTTCAGGTTAGTTAAGTCTATCATTTTTCCGATTCGTCCTGTAAGGCGTTTATTTTCAAGGATGAGTGATCTAAAACTGAGGGTGCTATGGCCCTTTCGTGATTTTTGGCTATATCCACCATCAACGAGGGTTGTTATTAAGCGATATGCGCAATTCTACAAGGATTTGCGGAGCTATTTTAAGATGCCGGGTGCAGAAAGTTTTGACATCCGGTGGATGATTCCGCTTATTAACGATAAATATTCTTCTGCAGGGGATGTAGGCCAGTATTTCTACCAAGATATTTGGGCATTAAAGCGGATTAAGGAAACAATGGTCGGTTCCCATGTAGACGTTGGCTCCAGAATGATTTTTGTGGGAATGCTGAGTACGCTAACCCGGGTTACTTTTGTTGATGTCAGGCCAATACAATGTAATCTAGCAAACTTTGAGACTAAAATTGGTGATATTACTAGCCTGCCTTATCCAGACAATTCTGTCCCTTCGATTTCATGCTTGCATGTCGCTGAGCATACTGGTCTAGGAAGATATGGAGACAAGTTAGATCCAAAAGGAACCGAGAAAGCTGCGGCAGAACTCATTCGAGTGTTAGCACCAGCTGGGAACCTTTTTTTCGCTATACCTGTAGGCAAATTTGAGCGGGTATATTTCAACTCTCACAGAATGTATTCTATATCTTCGATTATAAAAATGTTTTCATCGCTTGAGCTAGTGGAATTATCGGGAATTGATGGAAGCAATAATTATATAGAGAACATAGATCCGGGATTGTTTGATGAAGTGACACACCCCTGGGGCGGAGTATGTCTGTTGTGGCTCAAGAAAGCTGCAACGGTAGATCAATCAGAATAGGCACTACTATGATTTTCGGTAATGAAATCCCTTTGCTAGAAATAATTATAACTTCCGGGCTAATCATTATAAGAAATTAATGATTCTATTATGCTACTATATAAACAAGCATCTTTGCTAATAGTGAGAGAGTATATATGATCGAAAATATTTGTGATAAAGAAGTGCTTTTAGCGATAATTATTCATAATAATTATAACGAACCAGGTGTCAACTTTTTTACGCCCACTGACTTTTCGCAGCAACTAGCTTTTATGAAACATCCTCAAGGGAAGCTCATAGAACCTCATGTGCACAATCCGGTTACCCGGGAAGTTCATTATACAAAGGAAGTCCTTTTTATCAGAAAAGGCAGCCTCAGAGTAGATTTTTTTGATGACGATCAGAATTATATTGAGAGCAGGATTCTAAGTGCTGGAGATATAATACTTTTATCTACTGGTGGACATGGGTTCGAGGTGCTGGAAGATCTGGAGATGTTTGAGGTTAAACAAGGCCCTTTTGCCGGTGATTGCGATAAAACAAGATTCTCTTGCGAAAATCTTAATATCAAACTGAAATGATAAAAATGACTGATTTTATTCCAGTTAACGACCCATTGCTTGACGGTAACGAGAAAAAATATTTAAACGAATGCATCGAAACCGGCTGGATATCTTCCGAAGGTCCGTTTGTCAGCCAGTTCGAGGAAAAATTTGCAGCTCGTATTGGCCGCAAATACGGAGTAGCAGTGTGTAATGGGAGTGCAGCTCTTGATGTGGCTGTTGCCGCACTGGAGATTGGCTCCGGCGATGAAGTGATCCTTCCGACGTTTACTATTATTTCGTGCGCTGCAGCAATTGTTAGGGCAGGCGCGACCCCAGTCCTTGTGGATTCTGACCTAGTTACCTGGAATATGGATGTAACCCAAATCGAAGCTAAAATAACTTCTCGTACGAAAGCAATTATGGTCGTACATATTTATGGCTTACCAGTGGATATAGATCCTGTTTTAGCTATTGCGGATAAATATAACCTTAAGATTATTGAAGATGCAGCTCAGATGCATGGTCAAACCTATAAAGGGAAACCATGTGGAAGTTTTGGCGATATCAGTACTTTTAGTTTTTATCCGAACAAGCACATTACTACCGGAGAAGGCGGGATGGTGCTGGCTGATGATCCCAGATTAGTAGCGCGGTGCCGATCTTTGCGTAATCTTTGCTTCCAGGCAAAAAAACGGTTCGTGCATGAAGAGCTCGGCTGGAATTACCGTATGAGCAATCTTCAGGCAGCTCTGGGCCTCGCACAGCTTGAGCGACTTGAACAATTTATAGAGAATAAGCGCCTAATGGGTAATCGGTATACCTCAATGCTTGGTAGCATTACAGGGTTGCAGCTTCCAGTGACACATACAGATTACGCTGATAATATATATTGGGTTTATGGCGTGGTCATTAGCCCTGATATTGATATGGACGCTGACCAGGCTATAAAAGTGCTGGCAGAAAAAAATATTGGTGCAAGGCCATTCTTTTTTCCTATGCACGAACAGCCGGTTTTTCGTAAAAGGAAGCTATTTGTAAATGAAAAATATCCTGTAGCTGAGAGCCTGGCCAGGAAAGGATTCTATATCCCAAGCGGGGTGGCGCTGTCAGATGAGCAGATAGAAATAGTGGTTAGAGTTGTGAAAGGTATCTTTTCATGAAAGTATTCCATGATTACGCCCGCTATTACAATCTACTTTATAAAGATAAAGATTACTATGCAGAAGTGGATTATGTGGATTCGCTTATTAAGAAATACAAGCCAGATTGTCGGCAGATCCTGGATTTAGGGTGCGGAACAGGAATTCACGCAAAGTTACTGACGAGCAAGGGATATCGTGTTCATGGAATAGATCAGAGTGAGCAAATGATCTCGCTGGCGAAAAAAAATAATGCCGGGACTTGTTCAGATTTTTCTAAGGGAGATATTCGCAGTTTAGAATTGGATAATACCTTTGATGTCATTACTGCTTTGTTTCATGTGATCAGTTATCAGGTTTCTAATAATGATCTAATCAATACATTTGCTGGAATTAGCAATCATTTAGTTCCTGAGGGAGTATTCATTTTTGACGTGTGGTATGGCACGGCAGTATTGACTGAAAGGCCGGAATCAAGGACAAAGATATTTGAAGATGACCTTCTGCACATTACAAGAATTGCTAATCCTGTCATATATCCAAACGATAATATAGTAGATGTTAATTACGAAATAATAGCCTTGGATAAATCGACCCAGGAATCTGAAAGAACGTTTGAAACCCATCGAATGCGATATCTGTTTAAACCGGAATTAGAAATATTATTGAGATTAAATAATCTGAAAATCCTTGCTGTTGAAGAATGGCTTACAGGCAAGGAGCCTGGCTTTGATACCTGGGGTGTCAGTTTTGTAGCACAAAAGCAAAAATAAAAGTTTCTTTGGAGTAAAATATGATAAAAAGAGATACCTTGAATGGTCTGGTATCGCATATAAGCAAGTTAGGGTTCGTGCCGGGTACAGTTATCGATATTGGTGCAGCTAATGGGACGTATTGTTTATATGACACATTTACTTCGTCGCGCCATTTGTTGATTGAGCCATTAATTGAAAGAGAAAATAATTTAGTCAATCTCAAGAAAAAATACAAGAATCTTGATTACATAATAGGTGGAGTGGGTGCAAAAGAGGATGAAAGAAAAATTAATGTACATTTAGATCATCTGGATGGATCTTCGCTTTTTAAAGAACAAATTGCTGATTTTGATGGAATAGAGCGAAAAGTTAATATAACTACGTTGGATAAATTATATATGGATCTAAAGTTAGAAAGCCCGTTTCTGCTGAAGATTGATACACAAGGCAGTGAACTTGAGATTCTCAATGGCGCGAGTAAAGTGCTTGAGCTAACAGAATGTGTAGTGCTGGAAGCATCTTTTTTTGAGTTTTATAAAGGCGCCCCATTAATTGGTGAAATTGTGATATTTATGAAAGAACGAGGGTTTGTTTTATACGATATTGCTGACATCACCTATCGAATGCTGGATGGTGCCTGCGCACAAATTGATCTGGCATTTGTAAAACAAAATGGCTTTTTTAGGGAATCAAATTTATATGCAACCATTGAACAGTGGAATGAAAGGTCATAATCATTGAAAAGTAAGAGAATTCTGCTTATTCATCCTGAGGGAAATATTAGCTTTAATCCCAATTTAAACGATATCGTAAAGGTATTATGTGGGAATGGCTATGAAGTAGATATTATTTCGCTTAAACGAAATCACCATCAGATTGCTCCCTGTCCCGGAGCTAGATTTATCTTTAATGACGTTGACATCAATAAAAAAAATTGTGTATCTGATGTAGCTTGCATTCCTGAACAGTTAGCGTATGATTTGCTTATCGGAGTTGATCGTGCCGGTATCGTTGATGCGTTTGTTTTGTCACAAGTGCTCAATATTCCTTATGGCCTTATTTCCTATGAAATATTTTTTGAGTCCGAAACAAATAAAATATTTAAATCTATAGAGAGAGAAGCTTGTAAGAGGATTGCTTTTGCTGTCTGCCAGGATGAGGTTCGCGCTGCTTTATTGTCAAAAGAAAATCAAATAACCGATGCGAAAATAATAAGAATACCTGTCGCCGGTAAAAGTGTTCGGAGAGGGATGAGGCAACAGTACCTACATCAAAAGCTGGGAATTTCATTAGATAAAAAAATAGCTTTTTTTGCAGGATCTATTGATTCCTGGACGATGATGGATGAGATTATCAAAACAGTTCCATCTTGGCCAGAAAACTGGGTGCTCGTTTTGCATGAACGTTATGGGAAAACAAAAGAAAGAGTTCAAAAACTCTTGAATAATCAGAAACTCGATCATGTATACTTTTCGGAAGATTCGATTGAGCAATATGACGGACTGAAGGATATGTTGTTTTCTATTGATTTAGGTATTGCTTTTTACCAAGCTGACAATGCCACAATATATACTGGTAAAAACATAGAATATATTGGTCTGGCATCAGGAAAAATTTCGACGTATTTGCAGCATGGAGTGCCTGTAATAACTAATGAGATCGGATTATTCAGCGATTACATAAGAGATTATAACCTAGGGCTTGTAGTAAAAGAGGTTAACGATGTTCCCGATAAACTGGCTTCTATGAACCAAGTTAATTATACCGATAGATGTTATAATTTTTTTGAAGATAAATTAGATTTAACAAAAACAATTAGTCCCTTTTTGAAAGTTATTGATTCGTTGTTAACGAAACCTACCTGAGAGTGTTATATGAGATCAGACAAACCTTTATTCTCAATAATATGCTTTGTTAAGAACAGGCAGCAGACTATCAGTCGATGTATTGACAGCTTGCTAGCGCAGGATTATCCAAATATCGAGATCATTGTCCAGGATGGTGCATCAACCGATGGCACAAAGGAAATCCTCGAAGGCTACGGGAATAAGATCAATCTTGTATCTGAGCCGGATAAAGGTTGGGGCGATGCCTGGATCAAGGCATTAAACAGAATAAATGGAGACTTTTTTTGTCATTGTCATTCGGATGAAGAACTGCTTCCTCATGCTGTTTCCTGGGCTATTAATCAGTTTGAAAAGCATCCTGATGCCGGGGCGATTTATGGTGATGTATATTTTACTGATATCGACGGTAATATTACTGGGATATACAACGCTAGTCCCTGGAATTTGGAACAGGTATTGTGTTCCATTACCAATCCACCTTTTGCTTCAACTTTTTATAAAAGAGAATGTTTTAACTCGGATCAGTGGTCGTATTATCTGGATAATTGTGGTAGTTGGGAATACGAATTTAATATCAATTTAGGAGTCCATTATCCATTCTATTACATCAATGAGATCGTTTCAAAAAGTGCTGATCATCCCGCCCAGATTAGTAAACAGGTTATTCCGCATTTAGAAAATATGGAGCATAAAATTCTTACGCTTGATAGATTTTTTGCAAGAGATGATCTCTCAGAGAAATTGCTTGCATGCAAACCGAAAGCTTTTGCTTTCGCTTGTTTGAATGCGGCTGTACAATGTTATTGTAATCATGTCCCGGAACAAAGTAGGCTCGTGACAAAAAAAGCTCTCGACTATTATCCTGACCTAATAAAAATAACAGATGCTTTTTTTTCTGTTTTACAAACAAAATTGACTGGGAAAAATATTTATATATATGGCGCCGGACAGCATACGGAGTGCCTCTTGGCTGCTATAGATTTTACACAGATTAACACAAAGATTATTGGCTTGATTGATAACAATCCGGACAAATGGGGTAGTTCCTTTAGAGGATACCAGGTATTAAACCCGGACGTATTAATGATCGATAACAATCATGAAGTATTGATCTCGTCAGTCCATGCACGCAAGACAATGACGGAAAAGGTAATTAATTACGGGCGCAAGCCAATCGAAATATATGACTCAAGCACTACGAATGATTTTTATAATCTCACATTTTTGGCAATGATTAATATTTTATTATAATATCGAGGTAATGTTGATTGATTAATGGTAAGACAGTAACCGCGCTTATACAGGCTCGCGTTTCCTCGGCTAGGATGCCGAAGAAGCATTTTCGTAAAATAGGTGACAGATCCGTTATCGAATGGATTCTATGGAGGTTGTCACATATCCCGGGAATTGATCAGATAGTTATTTCTACCACTTTGGAACCTGGCTCTGACCTTTATGCTCAATACCAAAGTCGTCATCAATACGAAGTATTTCAGCATAATGGGGATGTAAATGACGTGGTCGGAAGACACATCCAGGCCGTTACCAGATACCCTGGCGATTACTATTTGTATATTTCTGGTGATTGTCCTCTCGTTGATGAGGGGTTTATTCAAGACCTATTCACAGCTTTATTGGAACAATCTCCTTCCCTTGTAATCGGGGAACAAAGTATACATGAAGGAACGTCTTTATTATCCCGTGAATGTATGAAATATATAGACTGCAACAGTATAACCCCTGATCAGAGAGAAAATTTTGGATATATGATCGATTATAAGGGACATGACGTGGTAGTGGTAAAAGTCCCTGCTAAGCTAAGCACAAAATTGTGCAGGATTTCTGTTGATAATATGGCAGATCTAAGGTTTATGAATCACCTAGAGTCTATTTGTCGTCATAAAAATATTGAGTTTAATCTGGAAAACTCAGTAGATATAATAATAGAAAACCAAGCTATTCTGCGCTTGCATGAGCATGTTAAGCAGAAAGATGTAAGCCACGTTACCAAAAGGTTTGTTTTTTTAACTGAAGCTTCTCAAGATGTTGGACTTGGTCATTTATCCAGAATGATAGCATTAGCCCAAGAGCTTAATGAAGCTTATCATCATAATATTAACTTTTTAGTTAATGACGATGCTCTTGCTAAAGAAAAGTTGGTTAATGAAGGTTATATCTTCGATTATCATACCTATCAGCCTGATAATCTAAGCGCCATTCTTACCTCTTTTAATTGTACTGCTGTCATAGTTGATCTAAAGGATCATAATAAATTCAATGATATTCTGCATGCCTTAAATAAAGAAGTCATATATTATGACAGAATTGAAGTCCCTTCTTTTCAGAATGTATTGATATTGCAGGGAATCCACCCATTATTGGTCCCTTCACCGGAGTGTCGCTTATACTCAGGGCTTGGAACGGTCTTTATAAACAAAAAATTAGAATTCGAGATTAAGGCAAAACATAAAAAACATGGAATCTATATAAGCTTCGGCGCTTCTGATCCCGACCAATGGTTAGCAAAGGCTTTGGCGGTATTACCTGATGATCAGCCGATTTTTGTAAAAAAAGGAATTTATTCTAATTATACGATAGAGAATATCAGAAATAATATAATGGTTTCAGAAGAAGATAATTACAAATATGTGTCATCTTGTGCGTATGGCATCTGTGCTTATGGTGTGACATTCTATGAGCTTTTACTGTCGGGCGCAAAAGTGTTTTGTACCGCCCGGACACAGGCTGATAATGATTTGTTAGGATACCTTGAGACGCAGAATTATTGTAGACGGTTCTCATTAATAGAAGAGATCGCTGATTTGTATGACATCGAAAGATTGCCTGCGTTGGACCTGTATGATCTGTATGTACAGGAACGGGAAGCTTTTATTAAATCTTTGTTATCTTTAGTTTGATTGGAAGAAATTATTATGAATATTAATGACTTTTTGACCACTTCAGATTTTATTGGATTTCGTGAGTTCATCCCGAGAAATAGAGATGAATATTTGCAATATGCTCAGATATCATATAATTTAAAGCTTAATACCTCAGTACCCACAACTGTTCATATTGAACCAACAAATATTTGTAATCAGCAATGCTGCATGTGTTCTTATCCCGATATGAAACGCGACAAAAAAAATATTGACGATATACTTGCATATAAAGCAATTGATGAATGTGCAGCTTTAGGAGTTTATGCAGTTCATTTCTTTTTTTTCGGTGAACCGTTTGCGAATAAGAAGACACTGGGTTTTATGAAGTATGCCAAGCAAAAAAATATTCCTATCGTGTCTGTTACAACAAATGGGGCCTTACTTACAGATGAGGATCTTATCAGTTTGATAGATGCCGGAATAGATTCTATTCATTTTTCTTTTGAGGGGATATCAAGGGAAAAGTATCAGCAGATCAGAGGTAAGGATGACTTTGATACAGTTAAAGAGAATATACATAAATTATTACAGTATAAAAAGCAATTTATCAGCTCAAAGCCTTGGGTCGCGCTTACCTATGCCAGAACAAATGAGAGCAATGAGGAGATTGAAGCATTTATAGAAAGCTGGAAAAACCTGGTTAATGATATCCATATTAGTCCACAGTTAGATAATTATGGCAGGACAGCGATAGGCAGGGAAAAAAGCAAGATCAATTCAGGCGGACTTCTGGATAGAAATATACAAAACAGGTTGCCTTGTCGTCAGCTTTGGATGCGTTTGTGTGTATTGTCTAATGGAGAACTTGTACCTTGCGCGCAGAATATCGATGGGGAATTGTCCTTAGGGAATCTAAAGGATATGACTATAGCTGAAGCCTGGAAAAGCCAGAAACTCCGCAGATTAAGGGCCCGGCATATAATGAATACGTTAGATGAAGAGCTTGTTTGTAAGAATTGTATTGATTGGGACTGGAGCGGTAAAGTGGATAATCGCCCATCCTTAAAAAAAGATTAATATTTCGGGAGATTCCGTGTGGTAAAAATAGGTGTTTTTGTACAAGCTCAATATTCAGACGAAAACTGTTTCATTCCAATAAAGAATAAACCATCAATTGAAGTTGTATTGGAAAAAGCCAAAAAGATTACTGAAAATGTTATATTAACCGTTGCAGACGAGCCTGGTAATCAGGTTTTTGATGAGATAGCTTCTAAATGGCAGGTGGAAGTTTTTAAAGGTAACAAAGACAATATTGCTCAAAGGTTTTTAGAAGCGGCGAAAAAGTATCAGATTGATGTCATAATTAGAATCCCTGCGGTAAAACCCTGTTTCAATGAACTGTTACTTCGGGAAATGTTAAATAGATATCTATGTGATTATCCAGGATTAGACCTTATAAGAGCCCCTTATAGCTATTATCAGAATTTTGCCATGGAGATATATTCTACAAAGGCCTTGATCAGAGTGTGTGAACTATTACCTGGAATTGATCCTATTTACAGGTATAAACCCCATTACTTTGTGGATCAGCAAAGAGATCTTTTCAATGTTTCTGAATATACATCGATCCAAACTTACACTGAAGAAGACAAAAATAACATCGAAGACCTGTTTTCAGGTATGAGATCGAATGAAACCGCTGTTGATATGGAGCGTCCTGGGCAAGGCAAGGATGACTTTTTCCCGGCAATTTTTGAAGTCCGGCAACGGTATGGTTTTTTTGAGGACAGAGTGATGTCAGATGATGTAATCCTTGATATAGCCTGTGGTAATGGGTATGGTACGATAACTTATAAAAATGCCGGAGAGATTATCGGCGTTGATTATGATATCAGTGCGATTGAAAATGCTAGAAATAATGCCTCCCGATTTAGCCATATAAGTTATATTCAGGATGATGCCAATACCTTTATTCGACCAGGCTTTTTTACAAAAATATTTATTTTTGAAACTATAGAACATCTTTCTGAAAGAAGCCGGTTTTTGCAAAATATGTTCATTTCTTTAAAAGACTGTGGCTATTTGTTTATTTCTACACCGGTAAGAAAGTATCAAGGGTTGCTGGTGCATCCTCATCATTTGTATGAATATACTCCTGATGAGTTTAAAGATTTTTTAATGGAGAATGGTTTTGTAGTTATTGAAAAATATAGCCAGGATTTCCGTGGAATGATAAATCCGGAATTAAATCAAAATAGCAGGGGAATGTTATTTGTCTGCATGAAACGTCAGGAATCTTAATTTTTAAAAAAAAGGCAGTAACCCCTAAGAGAAGGAACCATAATAATGGAAGAAAACATTATATTAAATAAATGTCCGGTTTGTGATGATCCAACGGATAATTCCGAAAGACTGCTCGATAACTTTATTGAACTCAACAATAAACAGCTCCACTATAGTGTTGATGTCTGTGATAATTGTGGCGCAATGTATACTGTACAGCGTACGAGATACAATGAATTATATACGCCTAAAGCAAATATTGAAAAAAAACACGGACATCAGAACCAGACCCAAGCTTTTGCTTTAGAGAATATCTGGAATTATGCCAACAAAATGCTTCAGGTTGAAGAACTTTTATCAGCTTTAAGTGGCAATGATTGTAATTATTTAGAAATAGGCGCTTCTGATGGCTCATTATTCTACCTCTTTCAATTAAAAGCTAAACAAAAAGGGATCGAAGTAACTGGAACTCTAATCGAGAGTACCGGGGCCGCTCAGATATGTGAAGAACTTGGGAACTGTAAAGTAATAAGCAAATCATTTATGGATCAAAACATTGTTTTTGATAGGAAATACGATGTAGCTGTTTTATCCAATTGTCTTGAACATTTTGATAATCCCAGGCAGATAATTGCGAAGGTAAGGTCGTTATTGAAAGAAGGCGGTCTATTATATATAGAAGTTCCGGATGCTACCCGGTATGATACTAGCATATCTTATCCTCTGGGATATTATCATGTTGTTAACTACAATATTATTAATTTAGATTATATGATTCACAATGCCGGATTTGAGGTTTTTGATATGGATATAAGAGATCAGTACCCGGGAATGAGAATTGCGGCCATCAAAAAGGATATCAATAAGAAAACAATAGATAATTTATCATATCGGTTAACAAAAAGTATTTTTAACCGGTGGAAGATTCGCCGGGAACGAATTTTTACTTCGCTCGAAAAAATAAAAGAAAAAATAGCTGGGAAGATTTTGATATATGGTGCAGGAGTGCATACCAAAGCACTTATTGATAGATTTTCAGGATGGTTAAGCGATGATAATGTTGTTTTCTATGACAGTAACGAAGAAATAAAATTATTTATGGGGAGATCTCTGCTTTCTCATGATCAGCTTAACCTGGATGATTATGAAGCTATTATCATTTCCTCATACGGTTATCAGGAACAGATATTCAGGCACTTAGTCCAACTCGGATACCCCGAAAAGAAGATTATTAGGTTGTATGATAGGGTATTGGCTTATACAATGTAATAAGGCATAAATATCCTGTAAGAGAATACAAGAAACCTTGAAAAGCGCTAATTTTCAGGCTATTCTAGGATATATGAATAATTAATTCCAAGGATAAATTCTATTGATTAATGTATCAGAAATTACCAATTTAACTAAAATCGCCAACCAACTTCGTAAAGACATCCTCCAGATGCTCTATTTCGGGGGTTCAGGCCATGCCGGAGGTGCATTATCCTCGGCTGATCTTGTTGCTGCACTATATTTCCATGAACTGAAATTAGATCCTAGTAATCCGGAATGGCGTGACCGGGATATTTTTGTGCTTTCAAAAGGGCATTCCTGCCCGGTCCTGTATGCAGCTTTGGCAGAAAAAGGATTTTTCCCGAAGGAATGGTTCACGAGACTCCGCCAGATTAACGGCGAGCTGCAAGGCCATCCCGACAGGAAGAAGACTCCAGGAGTCGAGTTCAATAGCGGGTCCCTGGCCCAAGGATTTTCCTTTTCAATTGGCGCTGCTTTAGGGATGAAATATCAGAAGCGTTCGAATAGGGTCTATGCACTTCTTGGTTGCGGTGAGATGGACGAAGGCCAGATTTGGGAAGGTGCGCTTTTTGCCAGCCATAATAAGTTGGATAACCTGCTGGCGATCGTCGATTACAACAAGTTGCAGAGTGATAATTACAATAAAGAAATTTTAGGCTTAGAACCCATCGCAGACAAATGGACGGCTTTCGGCTGGAATGTTCTAGAGATCGACGGCCATAATTTTGGTGAGATAATCAGCGCCTTCAATACTGCTCGAGGTATGAAGAATATCCCCACGATCATCATCGCCCATACAATTAAGGGAAAAGGCGTGTCATTCATGGAGAATAATCCGAAATGGCACGGAAGCCTTGCACCGACGAAGGAAGAACTCGCACTGGCATTAGGAGAACTTGAAAAATAATGACGCAATCAGAATCACTAAGAACCGCTTTCGGTAAATCACTTGTCCGGCTAGCTGACAAATACAGCAATTTTGTTTTATTTGATGCTGACGTTGCGGGTGGGACATTTACTGTTTTTTTTAGGGACAAGTACCCAGAACGATTTTTCCAGTTCGGGATTGCTGAACAGAATATGATGTCGGCAGCCGCTGGATTTTCTATAACGGGAATAGTGCCGATTGTGGCATGTTACGGTGTTTTTGCTTCCATGCGGGCAGTTGAGCAAGCGCGTAACTCCATAGCGTACCCTGATTTTAATGTCAAAGTTGTGGCCTCTCATGTCGGTATCGATGCCGGGCCGGATGGGGTCTCTCACCAGGCCTTAGAAGATCTGGCAATTTATCGTTCAATTCCTAACTTTACCGTGATATCTCCAGCCGACCCCTGTGAAATGCTCAAGGCAACCGAAGCAATTATTAACTTCAAAGGGCCTGTTTATATGAGGACCGGCAGGAGTCCGATTCCAAAGATCAATCCTGATGATTATAAATTCGAAATCGGCAAAGGGACTGTTCTCAGGTCTGGTAGTGCTGTCACGATAATCGCTACGGGCATCATGGTCTCTCGCGCACTAGAAGCGGCTCGCATTTTGCATGCTCAAGGTATTGATGCCGCAGTAATCAATATATCGACCATTAAGCCAATCGACAAAGAATTATTAAAAGAATATGCATACAAAACAGGGGCATTCGTTACCTGTGAGGACCATAATATTCATGGCGGGCTGTTTAGTGCAGTGCTTGAAGCAATCAGTGAACGGCCTTGTCCGACGTTACCTGTCGCGGTCCGTGATACGTTCGCCGAATCAGGTGATCCCGAAGACCTGGCAAAAAAATATCATATCCATACTGTGGATATCATCGAAGCTGCTAATAACGCTATTACTTTGAAATCTGTCACTTCCGGTGGATGAGGCGGGGTAAAAGACCTAAGGAAAGGAGAATCCATGCGTCTAAAAAACAAACTTGCTTTGATCACCGGGGCCAGTCGTGGCATCGGAAAGGCAATTGCACTGGAACTGGCCTCAGAAGGCGCGGCAGTCATTATCACCTATAAAGATAATAAAGATCTCGCGCAGCAACTGGTAACAGAGATTATTGACCGTGGACAAAGCGCTTATAGCTTTCAGTTAGATGTTTGTTCCCGAACGGGCATAAAAGACCTGGCAAAAACTGTAACTGAAAAACATGACGCTATAGATATTCTTGTGAATAACGCTGGTATTAACATTCCCAATGATTTTAGCAAAATTACGGATGAAGATTGGGATAGCGTTCTCAACACGAATCTCTCTTCCGTATTTAAAGTTGGTCAGGAGTTTGAGCGGATCATAAAAGACGGTGGCTCTATCGTCAATATCAGCTCGGTATCAGGTCAGTACGGCGGTCCTCGTTCGAGTCATTATGCAGCTTCAAAGGCGGGACTAATCAGTCTTACCCAGAACATGGCAATCTTTTTTTCTAAAAGAAGTATTCGCGTCAACGCTGTTTCCCCAGGCCTTATTGAATCAGAAATGGCCAGTGCCGCCAACAAATTAGGGCTCGATGAAAAGATCCTGTTAGGTCGGAGAGGTACCGTACAAGAGGTCGCAAAGGCGGTCTGTTTTCTGGTCTCCGAAGAGGCTTCGTATGTGACTGCCCAGGTACTGAATGTTAACGGGGGATTATATTTTTAGTGGACAAATTGTTAGCTATTTTAGGTGCCGGTCCTGACCAACTCCCTGCCTTTATCGAGGCGAAAAAGCTTGGCATAAAAACCTTAGCAATTGACATGAACCCTAATTCTCAGGCTTTTGACATCGCCGATTACCGGATGGTCGAAAGTACCAGGAATATTCCCGGGATTATCAGCAAACTAAAAGAATTTCACAATAATAATCGAAATATCGACGGGGTTATGACCATAGCGGCAGAAGTCTCTCCCAGTGTTGCTGCAATTGCAAATGTGTTCGGGTTGCCTGGGGTGTCTGAAGAGGTTGCCTATTTAACAACGAATAAGTGCGCCAGAGCGGAGCGGTTTAAACAGAATCAGACCAATTTCCCGAACTATTGGATTGGAAATATCCTGGAAGATTTTATCGATGTAAAATTCCCGGTAGTGATTAAGCCCAGCGATAATTCGGCATCAAGAGGTGTTCAACTTGTCGAGAATTATGAACATTTACAATCATGTTTTTCATCTGCATTAGGCTACTCAAGTGACAAACAAGTTATCCTGGAACAGTACCTCAAAGGATTTGAAGTAAGCATCGAAGGCGTCGTTATTGAAGGCAAGCTGCGTGTAACTGGGTTTGCTGATAGAAATTACTCCAGGAATGAAGCTTTTTATCCGTTTTTCGTGGAAGACGGAGGTGATATCCCCACAGTGCTATCGCAAGAACTAGTCCGCAAGGTTGTTGCCGAGTTTGAGAAAGCTGTGTCTGCAATTGGTATAAAACTGGGACCGACTAAAGGTGACGTCATAATAACTCCGGACGGTACGGTGTATGTTATTGAGGTAACCTCTCGATTGAGCGGCGGAGGGTTTTGTTCAAGGACCGTGCCCTTAACCTCAGGGGTCAATATTGTTAAGACTACTATCCAGCTAGCCTTGGGAATAACTCCCGATATTTCTGACTTGGAACAAAAATTCCGGAAAGCCATGTCCCATCGTTTTTATTTCCACAAACCAGGAAAAATAAAAGCTATCATAGGATTAGATCAGATTGCTTCCATGCCTGGTATTGCAGATTGTATATTCCAGCGCCCTTTTAAGGTTGGAGATACCCTCGAACCTGTCACCTACGCTAACCGGCTTTTCTACGTGATCGCTGTAGCCGGCGACCGCGAAACTGCGATTAAATATGCTGAAAATGCAATAAAAAGCGTAGACATTATAGTGGAATAGAAAACCTGGCAATCATGGTCAAAACTAAAGAAGTTCTTCTACTTCGGGTTCAAATCTTAAATAAACTCGGCAGGTAGTTTTAACCGTGGTCCCAGCGCTTCTTTTTCCTGGGCTGCTGATTTTTTCATCCGACTGACTTATTATTCGTTAATTACTTTTAGTGTACAAAGCCCATCATCAACTGTAGCTAAGTCCGATACCTGTCCATATTTGATATAGTTGATAAATGCTTGCAACTCTTTAACGAGCGGTTCGCCTTTAATAACCGGGCAGCTGCGGACTACGTAAGAATTGTTTAACTGGAATGAAGAATATTCTAATAGTTCTTGAGTCATCAGATTAGCTTCGTAGTATGCTTCACTTGTTGCTACTTCCACCATTCTTTTTTTGAAGGGAGTTAGCCAGTTTGTTGTGATAGTTGCAATTATATCATTTTCAAGTTTTAAAGATATTATTGCATTATCTTCACACCTGCTGTGATTTGTGATGGATTTGAATATATTTACCTTTTCAATTCTTTTCTGAGTTAAGTGCCTGATGAGATCAATGTCATGAACAGCAAGGTCTGTGAGAACTCCAACATCAGCGATCCGAGGCGGGAATGGCCCAACCCTCGTTATATTAATACTAAAAATATCTTTTCCCTGAATCTCTTTTTTTAGCTGGACGATAACCGGGTTAAACCTCTCAATATGACCAACAATCACTTTGGCATTATGCGAACTCATAGCTTCTTTTATCGCGGTTCCCTGTGAAGGATTCGAGGCGAGCGGTTTTTCAATGAGGATATGGATGTTTCTTTTTATGAGCTTAACGGCAATTTCTTTGTGAAGGTACGTTGGGACACTGATAATTGCCGCATCGATTGTTTCTTTTGTTAGAAGATCATCGATATCGCAGTAAGTATTCTCTTCCAGATTCTCGGTAATAATCGGATCACATACGGCAATTAAGGTGATTTCGGGCATACTTTTTAGTACCCGGTAGTGATGTTTTCCCATAATTCCGTAACCAATGAGAGCAATGTTCATAGACTGCCTTTCCTGAGAATATTAGTGAGAGTAGCAATAATATAATCTTGCTGATCAAGGGATAAATATGGGCTTATAGGTAAACTCAGAATTTCTTGCGAAACTGTTTCAGAAATTGGGAAATCATAACAATCGATTGCAAGATATGAAAGCGCGGCTTGTCTGTAGAGTGGAATCGGATAATGTATCGCAACCGGTATCTGAGCTTCTTGCAGTTGTTTGACAACTTCATTGCGATTTTTGAGCCGAATAGAGTATTGAGCATAGGTGCTGGACCTGTCCTCTTTTATAAAGGGGATAACGATATCTGTCTTGTTAGAAAAACCGGCAGTATATCGTAATGCGATATCTTTTCTTTTTTTCAGTTCTTGATCATAATATTTTAGCTTTACTCGTAATATCGCTGCCTGGATTGTGTCGAGGCGTCCGTTGATCCCGACATGTTTATGCTCATACCTTTCAGCTTGTCCATGGTTCATGAGGCATCTGAGTTTGCCGGCTAATTCGTCGTTATCCGTGAAGAGAGCCCCGCCGTCGCCATAGCAGCCAAGGGGTTTTGCCGGGAAAAAGCTGGTACAGCCAATTTCGGACAGGCAGCAGCTTTTTTTATTCTTATAACGGGCTCCGAAGCTTTGGGCGCCGTCTTCGATTACTATAAGCTTATGTTTCGTGGCAATCTTGTTTATTTCGTCGATATCGGCAGGTTGACCGAATATATTTACGGGAATGATAGCTTTTGTATTGGAGGTTATTTTAGCCTCAATCTGTGTCGCGTCGATGTTATAGGTTTTCTCATCGATATCAACGAATACCGGAGTAGCTCCAAGAAGTGCGATAGCTTCAGCAGTAGCAAAAAAAGAGAACGCAGTTGTTATCACTTCGTCCCCCGGCTTTATTCCAATTGCAAGGAGTGCGAGCAATAAGGCATCGGTTCCACTGGAGCAAGTAATACAGTGTTTTGTCTGAAGGTAACGAGCAAGGGATTCTTCGAGCTCTCGAACTTCGTGTCCCTGGATAAATGACGCGCTATCAAGTATCGAGTGGATAGCGGTGTCTATCTCCTCTTTGTAGTCGAGATATTGCGCTTTTAAATTAACAAAATCTATTTTTTGGTTATCCATAAATTAGGTGTTTGTAAAGTTATTTAATATAATTATATCATAGAGCTTACAGCTCATATTCCTTGCTGACGGGTCTAATCTATTAAAATGTATTTTATCCGGGTTAAACATATAGATATGAAAATGAATAAGAAAGACAAGAAAGATTTGTCAGACCTGAGACAATGTTTCAATACATCAAAAAATGGGAATAATACAATATAGGTGTGTGTATTTATTTGTATGAATAATTAGTTGTAGGTATAAAAAAAAATAAATACAAAACATGAAATTTAGATACAAGTTTTGACAGATAGAGTTCGATATCTGTAAAAAACTTATGTAACTATAGTTACAAGTCAATGAATGTCTTGCGCATCAGTAAAAAGCGCATTCACAATAATTAAAAAAAGGAGTTATTTATGGCTTCAAATGTAAAACAAACAATCAAAGGTACTTCCACTAATGACCTGATGAACGGGAGTGATAAAAACGATCGAATATATGGCAGGGATGGAAATGATGTAATCAATGGCGGCGCCGGTGACGATCTGTTGTATGGAGAAGCCGGCGATGACACATTGTTCGGGGGCGAAGGGAATGATCGACTTTACGGAGGTATAGGCAATGATGTTCTTTCGGGGGGCGCTGGAAATGATATTCTCGATGGCGGTGCCGGAAACGATATTCTTGATGGCGGCGAAGGCAATGACAAACTTTACGGAGGAGATGGGGATGATGTTTTAAATGGTGAAGATGGCGATGATATCCTCTATGGCCAAGGTGGAAATGATACCCTCAATGGTGGAGCCGGAGACGACAAACTATATGGTAGTGATGGCGACGATGTCTTAAATGGTGGGGAGGGCAATGATATTCTCTATGGCCAAGGCGGAAATGATGTAATCAATGGAGAAGCCGGAGATGATAAGTTGTACGGTAGCGATGGGGCTGAAGTCCTGAGCGGCGGAATAGGGACTGACTATTTAAGCGGTGGAGCTGGAAACGATATTCTTGATGGCGGCGAAGGCAATGACCGGCTATCCGGTGGTTTGGATAACGATGTCTTGAATGCCGGAGCTGGGGATGACACGCTCTATGGCGGTGCTGGGGATGATATCTTAAATGGTGGAGAAGGTAACGATATCCTATACGGCGAAACTGGAAACGACACGCTTAATGGAGAAGCCGGAGACGACAAATTATATGGTAGTGCTGGGGATGAGATTCTTAATGGAGGAGAAGGTAATGACAGATTATCAGGCGGCGCTGGAAATGATGTTCTAAATGCAGGTACCGGTGATGACCTGCTTTATGGTAGTTCTGGAGATGATATATTAAATGGCGGCGCTGGAAATGATGTTCTCTACGGAGAAGCGGGCAATGACACCCTCAATGGAGAAGCCGGAGATGATAAGCTATACGGCAGCTCAGGTAATGAGACGATTAATGGGGGGACCGGTAATGACATATTAAGTGGTCACGCTGGGGATGATGTCTATCTATTTAATAAAGGAGATGGCCAAGATGTTGTTGTTGATATTGCGGGAAAAGATTCAATAAAATTCGGAGAAGGAATAACTAAAGATGATGTTCAGTTTGAAAAATCAGGAAATGATCTCAAGCTACAATTGAAAGATTCAACGGATTCGATAATGATAACAAACTTCTTTAAAAATAATAGTGGTTCCGTTGAATCCCTGATTTTTGAAAATAACGAAGTGGTGACCAAAGATGCGATTCTGAGCGGCACAAGGAAGAATGATGTTTTAACTGGGAATGACAGTACGAAACTTTTCCTTGCGGGGGATGGGAACGATACTATTTCTGCCGGAACAGGCAATAACACGATAGAGGGAGGAAAAGGGAATGACACGACGCTAGATATTGGTGGAGACGATACCTATATCTTTAATAAAGGCGATGGAAATGATGTCCTTTCAGATCAAGCTGGTAACGATACCATCAAGTTCGGTGAGGGAATAGCTTCAGGAGATGCTGTCTACACAAAAACCAATAATGATTTGGTTATTACGATTAAGGATACGACTGATTCTATAACTATCAGTGATTTTTTTACGAAAAATGATTCGCGTATTGAAAAAGTAGTATTCGGGGACAAAGAAGTGTCTATGGCGGAGATGTTTCCTAGCGACAGTATAACAGGGACGAATGATATGGATTCTCTTGTTGGCCAGAATAGAAACGAAACGATTGAGGCTCTTGCTGGTAATGATAAGATTCTTGATTACGGTGGCGATGATAAGATATATGGCGGAGCTGGCGATGACAATATCCGTGATTTAGCCGGGAATGATAAACTATACGGCGGAACTGGAAATGACACGATTATTGATGATAGCGGTATAGATGAGATCTATGGCGGGGACGGGAATGACTATCTCGAAGATAAAGGCGGGAATAGCAAGATCGATGCAGGTGCCGGGGATGACAGGATAACGGTTGTGGGCACCAGGGATCCGGGTGATGCATTAACTGCGAATGAGATAATTGCCGGACAGGGGAATGATACTATTTATAACACCCGAGGTGCAGATGACGGATATCTTTTTAACAAAGGCGATGGGCAGGATACCCTCTATGATAACGGCGGGGTGGATGCTATCACCTTCGGTGCCGGGATATCTTCATCGGATGTAACGTATTCATTAACTGCAAATGATTTGACGATAAGCGTCAAGGATAGCAGTGACTCGATTACCATCAGCAATTTCTTTTCAGAGCAGGAGTCGAGGATAGAAACCGTAGTGTTTGGAGACAAAGAAGTTTCGCTGACCGAGATGTTTCCAAAAGACAGGATAAGTGGAACTGACGGAGCTGATAAGCTTACCGGAAAAACCACTGACGAAGTTATCGATGGCCGCGGAGGAATTGATGCTATTTCTGATTATGGCGGAAACGATGTGATATATGGCGGAGCTGGCGATGACAATATCCGTGATATAGCTGGGAACGATAAACTATATGGCGATGCCGGGAATGACAAAATTATTGATGATGGCGGCAATGACGAGATTTCCGGTGGAGCCGGTAACGATTACATCGAAGATAAAGGCGGCAATGGGAAGATCGATGGCGGTGCCGGAGATGATATGCTTCGAGTGGTAGGAACGAATAATCTGACTGATTCGGTGAATTCGAACGTGGTAATCGGGGGGCAGGGCAATGATACAATCTATAATGCACGTGGATCAGATGATACCTATCTCTTCAATAAAGGGGATGGACAGGATACCTTGTTAGATAAATACGGAACTGATGTAATTAAGTTTGGCGAGAACGTTAATCAGGAAGATATAGCGATTTTTAAAAATACCAAGAGCGAAATCGTTATTAAGTTTGGTGATACTGATACCATAGCCATTCAGTCCCAGTGGGATAAAAATAATACCATAGAAAGAGTCGAATTGCAGGATGGGTCCTTCCTGGAGAGTTCTGATATCAATAAAATAATCCAGGATATGAGTGCTTTTGCTTCAGAAAAGGGTATACAATTATCAGCTGTTGATGATGTAAAGAATAATCAGGAATTAATGAATATCATCTCGAATTCTTGGCATTCACAGACTTAGAGGCCTGCATTTGCAATTATTTCCCGAAGGCGCCTGTTAACGTAGGCGCCTTTTTTGTTCGTTTTTTCAGATTAATCGATATCAACTCAGCATAATTTTATGTTACAATAATGAAATGGATACACGCGGTTATGAGTTTATTTTGCATCTGGTGAGTTGCCGGATAAGCTAATGATTGCGTTTATATTCTGTTAACTTTCCGAGTGTTCGTTTGTTGACATCGTAACTATTACTAATCGTTTTGAAAAACAATTATGAACTATACAAAATTCTTAGCGGCTTGTCTTCTAGTTTTATTATTTTCTCCGGCTCATTCAATGACAATCAGCTTGGACGAAGTCTTAAGCCAAGCTATTAGTTATTCATATGATCTACAGCAGTCAGCTATTGATATTGATATTAGCCGGGCTAATGAACGAAGCCGGAACTCTTTGTATTTGCCTGCCTTGAAACTGCGGTTTAATAGTGAATATACCAAAGACCTTCTTTCAAATAAATCAAATGTCGTATCGATTGGCGATTCATTGCTTGGAAATAGCACAAAATACCAGGATTCCATTTCCATTATTCTGACAAGTCCTCTGTTCTATTATGATATTCTACAGAAACGCTCTTATATTGACCGGCAGGATGTTTCGATGAAAAGCCTAATTCACCGGAAGAATCAGGTAGACCTTAAGGTCCACATACTGGAAATGTATAAGAAAATATTGTTGTTATCGAAGGAATTATTCGTGAAAAAGGAGCTCTTCCTTTGTTATAAAGAGCTTTTTAATCTGAAAGACCGTCTTAACAATGCCGGGTCAGTCTCAAAGGTTGAAGTTGCAGACCAGGCACTTGAGATAGCTTATATAGTGAACGGTATCGACAGCTTGAAACTCAAGCTGCGGGACGCCTTGCTCGATCTCTCGTTCTATACCGGAATAAGCTATGATGAGGAAGCCCTTATTATAAAAAATATCGATTCGGATTGGATAGCGGGTAAGGAAATTACAGTATCCGCAAATAATTCGTTGGAATATCGGATATGCCAATTAGAACTTGAGAAAAAAAAGGCGGAGCTGGACATCGCGCTCAAGGAAAATTGGCCGAAGATTGACCTGTACGTTCAATATGCTCTCTATGGTTCCGATAAAGAAAGCCTTAAAACTGCCTTAAGAGATATGAAGGGAACCAGTCTCACTGCCGGGATCTCGTCATCTCTGGGACTGTTTGATGGCTTTAGGAATGCCGCTAATATTGAGCGCTTGACCCTGGAACTGAAGCGTCTGGAAATTGAAAGTAATAAGATAATTGTTCAAACAAAGCAAAATCAGTTAAAATTAGTAATGTTGCTTAATCAGCATAGTACGGGCCTTCAGAATAATAAAGAAATAGTAACGAAAATCAATAGCAAGTCAGCCATGATCGGTAAATTAGTTCAGCAGCAAATTACCGATAGGGAAAGTGTTCTGGTTAACAGGATCAATGAAACTAATCAAAAATTCGAGCTGGAAAGAAATAACATTACAATGGTATCAGAAATAAAAAAGATGGTCTTATTGTCTGAGGTTGATAACTGATGCATACCGGTCTTATATCATTCGAAGTCGTAGCCAGGATAAATCAGCTGGATATCGATCTTAGATCTATTGTCAGGCAATATGGAATTACGAACAATGATATTACCAGAGAAGAACTGTTGCTTATTGCAAAGAATCTGGAATTCAGGGCAAGAATAAAACAGTTTGTGGTGTATAAATTAGCCCGGTCATATCCTCTTCCGGCAATTGCCATCCTTAATGATAATAGTTATTGCGTAATTCTTAAAGTAAATCAGCAAGAAAAAAAGATACTTGTTTTTCTCCCGAAAGATAAAGAAACGAGAGAAATATCGATCAGCGAATTTGAAAGCATCGCAACGAATGAGTTCGTAGTTTTGCGGCATAGGGCCTTTAGCTCAAGTATTAAGTTCGGGCTTCTCTGGTTTTATCAGGAAATTCTGAAATTCAAGCAGGTTATCTTTGAGGTAATGCTGGGGTCTTTTGTTGTTCAGTTATTTGGACTGGTAACACCGCTTTTTACTCAGGTTATCCTGGACAAAGTGATTGTCCACCGTAGTGTAACCACATTAGATGTGCTGGCATTTGCTTTTATTGCAATTATTGTATTTGAGTTCTTGCTTAATATTACCAGAAACTATATTTTTCTTCATACTGCGAATAAGATCGATTCTAAGCTAAGCGCAAAGTTATTCCGGCATCTTTTTTCTCTGCCGTTTGTCTATTTCGAAGTGAGGAAAGTTGGGAATATTATCTCAAGAATTCGAGAACTGGATAGCATCCGTGAATTCCTGACGAACAAATCGGTTTCCGTTATCATCGATCTATTTTTCTCAATAGTTTTTCTGGCCGTAATGTTTGCCTATAGTTCGACCCTTACCTTTATGGTCCTTGTATTCATAACTTCGATTGCTTTGCTGTACCTTGTTATTACGCCGGAGGTCCGTAAACGGCTTGAAGCGAAGTTCCAGATGGCAGCTCAATCGAATTCATATCTCATCGAGGCGGTTACCGGTATACAAACAGTGAAATCGCTGGCAATTGAAGGGTCTATGCAGAAGAAGTGGGAAGAGCATTTGGGCGGTTATATTCATTCGAGTTTCAAACTGTCGAACATAATGAATATTACCGGGTCACTGTCAAAAGTATTACAGAAACTTATGACGATTGCGATACTCTATTTGGGTGTCAAATTAGTAATTAACAACAAGCTTACTATCGGACAATTGATTGCCTTTAACATGTTTGCCGGGCAGCTTACTGCTCCTATTATACGGCTGGTTAATTTATGGAATGAGTTCCAGCAGGCGCTCATGGGGATCAAGCGGCTCGGCGATATCCTCAACCAACCTGCCGAACAACAGTCCAGCAAAGCAATTACCTTGCCCAGCGTGAATGGTGCAGTAAAGCTTGATAATGTATCGTTCAAATATACTCCGAATGGCCCCAAGATACTTGACGATATAAGCCTCTCGATTAGTCCCGGGTTATGTATTGGAATCATCGGAAGAAGCGGAAGCGGGAAAAGCACCGTAACCAAACTTATTCAGAGGCTCTATCTTACCAATGAAGGAGCTATTTATCTCGATGATATTGATATTCGCCATATGAATCCCTATTGGCTGAGAAATAATATCGGGGTAGTGCTGCAAGAAAGTTTTCTTTTCAGCGGGTCGATTCGCGAGAATATCGCTTTGCCCAGGCCGGATGCTCCGATAGAGATGATTATTGAAGCTGCTAAGGTCGCCGGGGCTCATGAATTCATCGCGCAGCTTTCGGAAGGCTACGATACTTTTGTCGGAGAGCGCGGATCGAGTCTTTCCGGAGGGCAAAAGCAACGGATTGCAATTGCCAGGGCAATCATTACTAATCCACGAATTTTGATTTTTGATGAGGCGACCTCTGCTCTTGATTATGAGTCCGAAAAAATTATTTCTACGAACCTCAATAAAATTAAAAAGGGAAGAACAACGTTTATTATAGCGCATAGGTTATCCACAGTAAGAAGGTGTGACATGATCATTGCCTTGGATAAAGGAAAGATCATCGAGAAGGGGACCCACGATCAGCTTATTGCGAATAAAGGCTACTATCATCATCTTTTCACTCAACAGGAGAGTAGCAGTGATTAAACGTTTATTGTCGTATTCTAAAAAAGGAAACTCTCTCATGGTAGGGTTCCGCGCCTGGGTAAAAGAACTATTTGTGCGTGATGACAGCCATGAGTTCAAACCAATTTTGGTTGAGATAGAAGATAGCCCGCTTAATCCACTGGGCAGGGTTATTTTCTGGCTTATTATTCTGTTATTGCTCAGCTGCACAGTCTGGATGTTTTTTGGTAAGGTCGATGTGGTGATTACTGCCCGGGGTAAAGTTATTCCCGATGGCGAGGTTAAAGTGCTCCAGGCACTCACGCCTGGGGTAGTGAAAAAGATATCGGTGAGAGAATGTGAATATGTAACTACGGGGCAAGTGTTAATGGAGATAGATCCAGCTTCAATTGAACCGGAAATTGATTCTATAAAAATGAGAGTTAGCGAATTGAATTTGGAGCTGGAGAGATTAGATGCTCTATTACATAAGTCCTCCTTTGTCCCTGCTACCCAAGGCTCTTCTCAAGAGTCGGTAAATGTGCAACAGGATGTTTATCAAGCTATTCATGAAGCTCAGGCCAAGAAGATACAAGCAAAAGGGTCGGAGCTCGATCGGATTGATGAGCAGATTGCTGCTTTGAAACTGGAACAAGAGTATGTAAATTCTTTGAGAGAAGCCAGTAAAGCGAAAGAGCAGCGATTACAGGCTGTTATAGATATCATTTCCAGAAACGATTATGAAAAAGCTAAGAACGAATTACTGTCATATCAGAATACCTTAGCAGAGAATATTCACAAACTCCAGGAATTGCAGCAGACAAAGAATCAGATATTGCAAGAAATAGTGAATATTAAAGAGAACTTTCGGGCTGAGCTTTTGTATGAATATACTGAAAAACAGAAGCAATTATCGGACCTTAATGCTCAGATACAGGTAAAAACATTTCTTAATAGTAAAAATACAATGGTATCTCCTGTTGAAGGCTATGTTCATAAGATATTTTCTGCAACCGTAGGTGGTGTTGTGAGTCCAGCCCAGCCGCTCATAACGATCGTGCCATCCCAGGTCCCATTGGTGATCAAGGCTGTATTGCTGAATAAGGACCGCGGGCTCATTCGGAAAGGTATGCCGGTCTCTCTGAAAATGGATGCTTATAATTTTCAGAAGTATGGGTTGCTCAATGGAATGATCTCGAATATTTCCAGAGATAGTAACGAGAGTGAGACACTTGGCTCTGTGTACGACATTTATATTGTCCCGTTCAATAAGATCTTGATCGTTGAAGGTACCAGAGAACAGATCATGGCAGGGATGACCTTAACTGCGGAGATAAATATCGGCAAGCGAAGGATTATCGAATTTTTTATTTATCCGCTGATCAAATATCTCGATGAAGGGATTAGTGTTCAATAATCAGCATATTCCGGTGACTGGACCAAAGGCAACACAATGAGCGAAAAACAAGACTTTCTTTATAGTATCTTATCAAATATCAGCTGTAACATTGAGGGCTCTTTAAACGCTATTCTTGGGTTTGCTGATATTCTTTTTGAAGAGGAATTTGACCCGGAGAAGAAAGAGAAGATGAGCATTATTCATAAGGAAAGCAAGAAGCTCCTTGATATCATTAAAGATGACCATGAATATTCCAATATAAAGGTTGGTAAGATTTATCCTCAGCACTTCTATTTTTCTATTAAAGGACTATTAAAGTACATCCATACTAAATATTCCCGTCTTAGTATAAAGCTTGATAATTCGATGCCAGACCTCGTCGCCGGCGATGGATATGCGGTTCAGAAGATCATAGAAAATACATTAAGCAATCTTTTTCATTTTGTAACTGACAAAGAAGTTATTATGGAAGCAACGTACAATAACGGGGTAATGAGGGTCTCTATATTAGCGCACGAATTGTCTCAGGTGCTCTCTATAAGTAACATACTTGAAAGCAGCGAAAGCGAAGCAGTTGCCGGGTATGATCAGAACTTTTTGAAATTTGTAATCGCTAAAGATCTTGTGGAATATCACGGAGGGAGGGAATATCTCGACACGCTGCAAGGACTTTTTATTATTGAATTGCCGATTGCAGCTACCTTCTGTGCTAACCGGGCAGCAATTCCGGAGTTCTGGAAACGGGAACAGCTGATTTCGAATAAGGAGACGTTATTCACCAAAAAAATAGCGATTATTGATGATGATAAATATAGCCGTAGGATCGAGACCTGGATTCTGGTAAATAATAATTATTTCCCGATAGTTATGAAGAATGAAAGCGATATTGTGGAGAGAATAATTGATAATGAAATCGATCTCATTATTCTTGAACTTAATATGGAAGGGTTTGATGGCTATTCTATTAATGAAATGCTTAAGCAGGATATCCGTACATCTCATATCCCTGTTATTCTTTGCTCAATGGATGACGATATCGAATCAATGATCGATTATGGTATCTTCGATTATATTAAAAAGCCTATAGAGTCCAGGAAGTTTCTTAATTGCGTTACTTCCGCGCTTAATATGTCGGATATTATTAAAAATATTTACATTGTTGATCCGAATGAAAACGATCGTTCAATATACAGAAATCATTTACACTGGGAACAGTACAATGTGTATACGTTTTCTAGTGCAGGGACCGTGCTTGATTCTATCAAAAATAATATTGTGGCTGATCTGATAATCATCGATAATGATGTCGATGATATTACGGTAACGGAATTCTTATCGATTGTAGCAGAGAAGTCCACCAAAATTCCTGTTGTGCTTGTTAGTTCAGAAAGGTTGCCGTTGCAACAGTATAATGATTATTGTTCACGGTTTGCAGCTGTTTTTCATAAGACGCCCGATGACTGTATCGGTCTCGTTAATTATGTAAATAGTATGTTCAAACAGCACATAACCAAAGAAGTTTTGCCACCGAGCTTAAAAATGAATGTGGACAATGAAGAGGATGGGCAGATGTTGAGTATTATCAACAATGTGAACGAATCAATGTGGATTATCGATGATGCATTGGGGAGCAGTAACCGGTCAGATTTTCAAAATACCTTTTTTTAAGAGCCATTGAACATTAAAAACAATAATCGCTTTTTGGTAGGTCTTTTCAATTTCTTCCAACAATAGTTTCGGACGCTGATTTTCATTTAGACCTAGCACTATTTTGTTGATGATATCCGGCTTCAAGTAGTTACGTAACGGAGGCGAGATAATCAGGTCATGGCTTTTGGTCAGAGCTTCCAGCGCGTAAGGCGTTAATGAAATTTCCTCGTAATCGCTGTAATCAAGATTTCGGGTAGAATAATGAGAAAAAACTTCAGTTACCGGATACCCGATAAAAAAATGGTCTTTATCGTCATTGTGGTATTGTATCGCTTCTTCTTTGAGTGATGACCAGAGTTCTTCATGCTGTTGTATAATATTCTGCCAGTTGTACTTTTGCGCTGCGGTTGTTTTCCCTTTATTTCCCATGCGCCTGACCTCGTCAGGATTATTGAGCAGATACAGCAATTTTTGTTCAAAAATGTCCAGATCAATAACCAACTGTTGGTTGAGCTGATAAGAAAAAGCATCGGTCAGAGGCATTGCTTTGCAGAACTCATAATCTTCCTGTGTCCAATAGGTAGGAATACGAAATCCGGTTTCTCCCTCGACTATGAGATCTTTATAGCCATTCCAGTCAGTAGCGACGACCGGGAGTCCCGCTGCCATCGCTTCAATAATGGTGACCCCGAAGGTTTCCTGGGTGTGATCACTGGGGCTTACGTAGATGTCGGACGCACTGTAGAGTAATTGTTTTTCATCATCGGATACATTTGTTTTTACTATGATGTTGTTCTCGATACCATATTGGAGTGACAGTATTTTAAGGTAATCAAGACAACCCTCATCGCCTTTGGCAATTCCTCCGGCTATAATCAAGAGGGTCTCAGGAAGAAGCCTGGCAATTTTTGAGAACACCAGCAGTAACGGCTGGAGGTCCATTTTCGTGAGGAAAGATATTCTCCCCAGACAAAGGATTACTTTAGTCTGTTCCGGTAGCCCCAATTGCATCTTTGCATCAGGTATTCTTGGTAGGGAAGTAGCAACTCCGATTGGGATAATTCGTGTTTTGCCTTCATACGGGATAGCCTGTCCAAAACTTTTTCCAAACTGGTTCGAAAGATGATTGAAGGCTTTTTGTATGACTTGTTCTCCCGCAGTACTGCTGCATATAATACAATCAAAGGGTTTGGGCCGGTAGATGAGATTATGGAATAGATTGATCGATTGTTGGTAGTTGATCAGCGTGTGCGTGAATCCGGTGATTGGGAATAAGGGTTTCGGGTGCAGGTTATTGCGAAGAGCAAAAATACTGTCCATTTGGAGATGGTTGCAATGAAATACTGTATAATTGCAGGTCTTAATGCAGGTAACGAGATCATAAATATCAAAGAACTTGAGCTTGTTCTCAAGCCCGAATTCTTTGACTATTGTGCGTGTATGGTCTATGAAATATTGTTTGCGGGAAGGCTCAAGCAAGAAAATATGGAATTCATCGAAGCTACTGTAGCTGAGAAGTGAATATAGGAAATTTTTGTCGGCTTCTTTTCTCCCGAGAATAACGCCGTCAAATTCATATGTCGAAATTGTTCCGAAAATCTTTTTCATAATAAGCGACTGCTCCATATTTAATAAGCCACAAAATATGGCTTTCTACCAAGTCTTGCGTATAGTTCCTATGCCTTGCCTTAAGATCGGCATTTGTAAGCGGTTTTTCCTTTAAGTTTGATAATAATGATCCGAGAAGATGGAAATCAAGGAAGTTTTTGATGATCAGGTTAATCGAGAGTTCTTGCCGGTTAGCGAGTATATTTTCTCCCGCGTCAGTTATTGAAAGAACGGTGGTATCTTCCAGATGATAGGTCGGATAATGTGAAAAAAGTTTGTAAAAAGAAAAATGTAAAGAGAATGATGACGGTGTGTACTGTAGGAGTGCCTCGGTTTTTAGTGAGGACCAGAGCGATTCATACTGGGGGATTAATTGCGACCAATCGTAGCAAACTATTGATCTCTTTGCATTTTCTGCCATTTCTGTAAGTAGCCTGTCATTGCTCATCAATGAGAGTAATCTTTCTGTCATGATGTCCTGGTTAACGGCGGTATACTGTGCAATGATAAACGAAGGATTGAGTGAGAAAAGTGAGAGATTATCGATGGCGTCATAACTTTTTTGCATGATCGTCGGGACTCTATATCCGGTCACTCCGTCAGTCACCAGTTCTTTGTAACCGTCCCAATCAGAGCAGACGACCGGGAGCCCGGAAGCAAGTGCTTCAATGATCGTAATGCCAAACGTCTCCTGCATATTATCACTCGGGCTGATAAAAATATCTGCGGCGCTATAGAGCAGGTGCTTATAACTATCTTCGAAGTTAGGACAGAATATAATCTCGTCAGTGATACCTTTTTGCTGTGCATACACTTGCAGTTCTTTGAGGTAATTTTCTTTTTCCTCCGACAGTCCTCCGGCGAGTACCAGTCGCGCTGTTGGATACTCGTGAAGTATACGCGAAAAAACATCCAATATTGGATAATAGTCCATTTTTGATGAAGGAGTGAGCCGCGCAATCGAGAGAATAATTTGGTTTTCAGCAGGGAATCCCAGCTTTTTTCTCGCCTCGTCTTTGCTGACTTTGTTGTAACTTTCAGTTGTTATCCCCAAAGGTATATGCGGAAGTTGCCCTTTGTAATCAATATCCTGGTGGAATGCTTGAGAGAATGAATTGTTTATTGTATCGAAGATATTTTCCATAACTTTCTGTCCGCATTTGCTTGAACAGATAATTGCGTCGCAGGATTGCGGTTGCTGAAGAAGTGTAAGCAAGAAGCCGGGAGAGAGGTTCCTTGAGCTGAGTGTATGTGTATAGCCCGTGATTGCAAACGGTTCCTTTATCGTGAAGTTGCTTCTTAAATAGATGAGTTTTTCAATGAGAGGGTCGGAACTGTGAAAGACTGTATATGTTGTAGTCGCCAGCTGTTCCTCGAGCTTGTAGAGCGGGAATGTTTTGACTTTGTTTGGCGCGTAGAATGCTATCGTGTCTGCGAAGTGACGTTGAAAATCTTTTAGGATCGTCTCGCTTTCAAAAAAGAAATGATATTCATCAAACGACCCGAAACGAATCAGAGCCGTTATAAACTCCCTGTCTGCAACACTTCTTCCCAAAAAAGGACTGGAAAAATCAAATAAGTAGATATGACCAAATATTTTCTTCATAAATTATGTTTTATTATAACATTATTTTTAAGTAGAGGTGAATGATCAAAACGCGTTAGATCGTAACGGGTGAGATACAGTCAAAATCAACTAATCCGTGCATATTAGAATTGTATATTCTAAATTGCACGGTTCCAATGGAAAATTGGCAAACATTCTGGTTCCAGAATTTTATATAAGTTGAGATAGCATCGTCCGTAAAGGGACAATTACCGGGCCTTTGACAGAAAATACATCTTTGTCTATGTATTCCATATCAAAGGATGCCTGAAAAGCATAGGGTGCATTCAATTGGTTGTAAAAGTATACCAAATTTTTACTTATAGATTTATTACTCGCAGATTTAACTTCTACTAAAAACCAGGGATTGTTGTTTTTTGTAACCATAAAATCCACTTCCCTTTTTTCTTTATCCCGAAGAAAGTAGAGGTCATAATCTCCAAAACCAATATCCGTCCAAAAATGAACGGCCTTAAGCAGATGAGAGGCTACGAAATTTTCTATCCTGCTTCCTCTGTTATCAATCCATGACCAGTCCCATAAATATAACTTTGGTTCTTTAATAAGCGATCTGGAAATATTTTTTGACCAGGGTTTTATCGAAAAACAATAATATAGAGATTCAAGTATTTTTATCCAACGGGTCACTGTATCAACCGAAACATTTATTTTGTTTGCTAAATTGCTATAGTTAGTTAGCTGCCCGGATTGTAATCTTATCAGATCTGCTAATATTTCAATCTGTCCCAATTCTCGCACTTTAGTAAGGTCTCTAATATCTTCTTTAAAAAATTGTTGTTTCCTTAAACTTTTCCACCTGGTGGTGAATCTTAAGTTGTTTTTGATAAATGGTTCAGGGAATCCGCCATTGGTAAAGAGGTTTTCAAAATCTTCCGGGCCAATGTACCCGGGTGTACGGATTTCTTGTTCAGGGATAGTGTGAGTTGAAAGCTCTGCGATGGAAAGAGGGTGCATCCTATAAAGGAAGTATCTGCCCATCAGACTATCTCCACCTTTTTTGAATACGTCTAGCCGGGAGCTGCCGGTTATCACAATCCTGACCCTATCCTTATATGTATCATACAGCCCTTTAACAAAAGTTTTCCATTTTGAATATTTATGAATTTCATCCAATATAATACATTTTTTATTGTCGCTTAATATGTTAAGTGCTAATTCTTCAGCAATTGCATCAGGGCCACGCAGGATTATTTTCCTATGGTTTTGATTATCCCAATTATAATAGAAACAGTTGTCTACCAGGCTTTTGCATGTAGTAGTCTTTCCTACCTGCCGGGGTCCAACAACAAAAGCCATCTGATCATCGTTATTAAACTGATCTCTAATCATTGATTCATATATTCTTCTCATAAGAATATTATACTAAAATAATGGAAAAAAACCAGACTAATTTACGACATGTCGTAATATGGTCATGACTAATTTACGATATTCAAGATTTTGGTCGTAATAGAATGTGCTGCGAGGATATACACGTAGGGAAAATCACGACACCCCTATGTGGTATGCCTTTGTTCTAATCCACGTCCGTAGTTGTAGATAGTCCCCGACGGATTAAGTATCATGTGGTAACCAACCCACGAATATCAGGATGATCCATCGTCGATTTTACTTGTTATTAACCGGGGAGTCTTGCTCTGGTGCTCGTCATTCCGAGTATTCCCGAGGAATCTATGGAGATACATCTAATTAAGGAAAATCCTAGCCGAACAGCATCGAAAATGTTTTACTCTCGGGATGACGTTCAAAACCTAGACCCATCGGGGACTCGTGGTCGGCCTCATCCGCTGGAAAAAGATTGAGCCTTCTCATAAAAACAAACCGGCCAGCACCTTCTCCATCGAGGGCGGAGAAGGTTTTCCTATAATTATCAATTATTTATTGTTTATTTTGGTGATAATTGAGCTGCATATCTGCTCAGCGATTTTGTAGCAAATAAGGGCATCGTCGTAGCTAATTTGATCTCCATAGGGATACCTAACTTTTGGGTAGTAGCTGTCAAGCTCGATGATATCGGTTTTCATGTTTTCGTCAAAACCATACTTTAGGATCATGGAAAAAAGTTTAAGCAAACTGTGTATTTTAGGGAGTTCTTCAACTCCTTTGCTTATCAGAAAAGCCTTCATCGCTTTTTCGACAGCTTGATGCGCATGATAGATGCTGATGTGATAAATATTTTCTCTGCTTTCAAGAATAATCAATGCGGATTTCAGGTCTGAATCAACGTAGAATAGCCATTCAGCTAATTGCTTGTCCATCGATTAATATACCCTTCTTGAGGATTTGCTTTATCATAAGGTTCCAGCCCATTTTTTCTTTAATATGTTCGGCGTTGTAGACAACTAACTCGACAGGAACTTCAAAATCCCAAAGATCATGCATAATATTTTTATATGTTTCTTTTTCATCCTTATCAGTAATGACGAGCAAATCGATATCACTATCTTTTGTAGGGGTTCCATAAGCATAGCTGCCATATAAATATATCGATAAAGGATGATATCTCTGGTATATTTCTTTGATTCTTTTAAGATATTTTGATTTTAGTTTCATATGAGAAGATTATATGCTTTCCCTCCGTATTTTTCAACTTGATTGGTCATCAGGGAGTGTAACCAGCGAGTCTTCCTCTAGTGCTCGTCATTCCGAGTATTCCCGAGGAATCTATGGAGATACATCTAATTAAGGAAAATCCTAGCCGAACAGCATCGAAAATGTTTTACTCTCGGGATGACGTTCAAAACCTAGACCCATCGGGGACTCGTGGTCGGCCTCATCCGCTGGAAAAAGATGAAGCCTTCTCATATAAACAAATCGACCAGCACCTTCTCCACCGAGGGCGGAGAAGGTTTTCAGGAAAACATCTAAGCCTTCTCCGTCTTCGATGGAGAAGGCAGCTGCGGAATTCCCCTGGTGAAAAGCAGATGATCCCTTACGCTGGATGAGGCGAAGCATCGGACCACTATAGAACTCCATAACGTTGTGTGCTATATTCCAGCCCATGAAAGTGAACTGCTTTGGATATTTATATGAAATAAGAGGGTATACGATTTTCAGTCGGAGCTTTTTTCTTGCGCTCAGTAAAAAAGCCGATGTTCGGGTTGTCTCGCTTTATCATAATGTCCACCACGAGAAAACGCCTGCCGCCCTTGAAGACCTTGAAAAAAAGGGACGCTTCGATATTGATTTCAAGGATCCGGCTATTTGCATCGCCTATGGAAACGAAATGCAAAAATTCTGCGGCTCAGTGAGAATCGGCTACGTGGTTTTTGAGGTCACCAGACTTCCTCGTGACTGGGTCTGGCAGCTTCGTCAGCTCGATCAGGTTTGGACTCCATCGCAGTGGGGCGCCACTGTTTTGAAGGAGAACGGTATCGATGAATCGAAGGTCCATGTTGTTCCTGAAGGAGTAGATACGTCCATCTTTAATCCGAACGTCCCTTCGTATTATGAACTGAAAAGCGACAAATTCAAGTTTCTGGTAGTCGGGCGGTTCATGGAACGCAAAAGCCAGATAGAAGTCTTGAAAGCTTTTTCTCAGGAGTTCAAGCCTGAAGAGCCGGTTCAATTGCTATTGTTAAGCTTGAACGTCGAAGAAAGCCATCTGAATATCAAGGAAAGAATAGCGAAGTCAGTGACCCTTCGCCATCCGGAAATAACGATAATAACACCCTTTGATGACCATCGCGCAGTTGCTAATCTCTACCGCTCATGTAATGTCCTGGTGGCGACCTCCAAGGCAGAAGGCTGGGGACTTCATATTATAGAATCCATGGCGTGCGGTACCCCGGTAATTACTACCAATTATAGTGGGCAGACAGATTATGTGAGAAAAGAGAATCCGTTGCAGCTACAGGTTACTGAGTTTGAAGATATTTATGACCCGTGGGTTTACCCGGAAAAGGGCAGGTATGGGAAATGGGCCAAGATTAATATTAAAGATCTTCGCGAGAAAATGCGCTGGGCCTACGAACACAAAGATGACCTTGTCCGGTTAGGATTACAGGATGCGATTTCAGTCCAATCACACTGGACATGGGACAAAGCTGCGGACAAGGCCATGGAGATACTGACTGCCCTGGGCTAACTCTCTGGTCTTACTCTTGAATACTTACACCTGTCTATATGATATAATTTTTTTATGCGATTAAATTGTTATGGCTATTTATACAGCATTAGAGGATTTGCCGAACAGTCCAGGAACTTTTTTTATTCGTTAAGTAAATATATTGATGTTCGGATGGTAAGCCTTATTTACAATGATCAGGAGGTGATGCCTCCGCATATATTTGAGCTGGAAAAGAAAGGTTCATTCGAGATCGATTTTAACGATCCGGCCCTCTGCATTGCCTATGGAAATGATATGCAAAAATTCTGCGGATCGCATCGAATAGGGTTTGTCGTTTTCGAAAACACGCGCCTGCCGCAAGATTGGATTTGGCAGCTTAAGCAGCTTCATCAGGTATGGGCCCCGTCACGCTGGGCCGCAAATGTTTTACTGGAGAATGGCATACCAGAGGCGAAAGTCCGCATTGTCCCTTTAGGTGTTGATCCTCATTTTTTTAATTCGCAGGGCCCTCATTATTCTGATTTTGATAATGGCCGCTTTAAGTTCCTGATGGTAGGCAAATTCGAAAAACGCAAAAGCCAAATGGAAGTGCTTGAAGCCTATTGTACCGAGTTTAGGCCTGATGACCCGGTGCAGTTGGTCCTTCTGTGTCATAACATAAAAAGATTATCTTTGAATGACCGCGCAACTTTAAATAAATACCTGGAAAAGCCTCATCCGGATATCGTGATAATGAACCCTTTTAATGATCATGAAGCTGTTGCCCCTCTGTATCGATCGAGTAATGTTCTTATTGCGCCCTCCAAAGCTGAAGGCTGGGGGCTACCCATTATCGAGGCCATGGCCTGCGGGGTTCCGGTAATTACCACGAATTATAGTGGACAATCAGAATATTTAAGGCACGATAACCCGCTTATTATAGACGTTAACGAATACGAAGATATTTATGACGAAACCTTTTACCCGGAAAAAGGGAAGTTTGGGGTCTGGGCTAAATTAGAGGTAGGCGAATTAAGAAAAAAAATGCGCTGGTCGTTTGAGCACCAGGAAGAATTAAAAAAAATAGGATCGGAAGATTCTTTGTGGATACAGCAGAACTGGACGTGGGATAGTGCCGCTGTTAAAGCCGTTGAGCTATTAAAAAAAATCTAGGACATTACATTGTAAGGAGAAGCAAATGGAGATTGCAATAGGAAACAAAATAATCGGGGAGGGTCATCCCACTTTTTTTATTGCTGAAATCGGATCAAACCATGATTGTAAGATTGACCAAGCCAAGGAACTGATTGATAACTGTGCCGAGATCGGGGTTGATGCAGTTAAGTTCCAGTCATTCTCAGCGGAGACGTTAGTTGTCCGGGAGCATCCGGCATATACTGCGCTTGACCGGCTTGCCTTGCCCCGGCAATGGCATCGTGAATTAGCCGACTATTGTAAAGTAAAGGACATTCTGTTTTTATCTACCCCCTTTGACGAAGAAAAAGTTGATTGGCTGGAAGAGGTATCCGTTCCTGCATACAAAATAGCTTCCGGAGACCTGACCTATTATAAGCTGCTGGAGAAAGTTGCGTCGACTGGAAAACCGGTCTTCCTTTCAACCGGGATTGCAACGTTAGAGGAAGCTACTGCTGCATTCTCAACCCTAAAAAAGGCTGGAAGTAAGCACATTGCCCTTTTGCATTGCATCGCGAATTATCCTCCGCGTACTCAAGATATTAATTTGGAAATAATCAAAACGTTAGGAATCAATTTCCCTGAGGCAGTGATCGGCTTTTCGGATCATTCGCCGGGATATATGGCTCCGTTGGGAGCAGTTGCCCTAGGCGCCAAAATAATTGAGAAACATGTCACTTTGTCTAGAAAGCTGCAAGGGCCTGATCATCCATTTGCCCTTGAAGTTAATGAATTCGCTGAAATGATAATCAAAATTAGAGAACTTGAAACGATGCTCGGTTCAGGAGAGAAACGACCTGTAGAGAATGAGCTTCAGGAGATTTCAGGGGCGAGACGTGGTATTTATTTAAATGCCGCTGCTGCCAAAGGAACTCTGATTAAAGAATCCATGCTCGGGTTCCTGCGACCGGCCACCGGGATACGTGCCAGTGAATACAAAAACGTTATCGGAAAAAAGTTGAAGGTAGACAGTTCCCGTGGCGATAAGCTCTCCTGGGAAATGCTGGATATCTAAAAGAGCATTATGTTTAAATGCATAAAAATGGGCGCTATTTAAGCAGCCCTTTTACTCTGTTGAGTTCGTTTTCCGCTTCATCAAGCAGATCTCTAATAATTGCTTTCATCGGCTTGATGTCTTCCATCAGACCGACGCTTTGCCCCGCCATCAGTGATCCGTAATCAATGTCACCATCAACAACAGCTTTTTTGAGTGACCCCATCCAGTAGCTTTCAACTTCGAATTGCGCTTTTTCCCGACTGATTTTTCCGGCATTTAATTGTTCCAGAAGGTCGAGCTGCAATTTGCCGAAATTTTCCATCCCTTTGTTCTTTATAGCCCGGACTGCAACCACAGGAAGTCTGGAATCATATTGCGGCGTCGATATGGCTTGTCGTGCGCGGGCCTTAATGAAAGCTTTTTTAAAGTTCGGATGTGCCGTACACTCTTCGCTCATGACAAAGCGGGTTCCGAGCTGACAGCCATACGCGCCCATCATCAAAAGATGTGCAATCATTTTTCCGGAGGCGATACCTCCGGCAACAAATATCGGGAAATCTTTTACTGCGAACAATACTTGTTGTAAAAGGATTGTTAGTGAAACGTGGCCGATATGTCCCCCGGCTTCACTGCCTTCCAAAAGCAATGCATCAATCCCAAAATTTATTTGCTGTTCAGCAATCGATTTTTCTGAAGCAAACGCTATTGTTTTCTTGCCAGTTTGTTTCATCGCTTGAATGTCATGCTTTTTGGGGAAATTACCTGCAAAAATAACAAACGGAACATTTTTTGAGAGCAGTATTTCGTATTGTTGTTTGTAATTCGGTGCGATGGTAACGAGGTTGACTGCAAATGGGTGCATTAGCTTGCTTATGCACTTATCAATTTCTTGTTCGAAGAGGTCGGCTGGCATATTCCCTCCGGCAAGTACAGGGAACGCCCCATTATCACTTACTGCTTTGATAAGTTCATAATTACTTATCCAGGTCATCCCTCCGGCTATGATAGGATAATCAACTCCTAAGAAGTCTTTTCCTTTTTGCCATAATGTTTCTATTAACGCCATGTGACTCTCCTTTGTAAGAAATAAATATATTATAAGATATTGCTAAGCTTTTTCTTATGTTAAGCAACGCTCAGGATGCAAAACAACTCGTTAGTACCTCATCAATTCGAAAACTATTTTAGTTTCTGCTGATAATACATATACATTTTTCCGGTATCATACCAGTTCGGTAACTCAATAAGGCCTATTCTTCCAGGCAAACCTTGTATCTCATGTGCCGTTACATAGGCGTACCCTTTCTTAGTTGCTTCGTTTTTGAATAATCTTCTTAATTCTTTACCATAACCTCTGTTCCTGTATGGTTCATCAACGATAACAGACTCAATGTACACCGTGTTCTTCAGTCCAAAATTAGGATCATCCTTAACTCCCTTAAGGGAATCATAGTATTCAAGGGGACCTCCTGTAATGTAGCCTAGAAGTTCGGTCTCGACAAAAACACCGACTGAGATCGATTCCGGGTTTGTAAACGTACTGCTGTACTCGGCTTCATCTTGCTGAAGGTGGGGATGAAACTGCGCTTCCAGCTTCATGACAGAATTTTTTACCAGATTCCAAAGGTCAGGACCTATCATTTTGAATTCAACAATATTGTGGAATTGAAATCCCTTTTCAATCATTGCCACTCTATTATATATTCTTAGAATATACTAGGCAATTTCTTTATTTTGGAAATGTGTAACCCCGGGTTAATGATTATAATGCTTGCTATTATCAGTAAAGATCCGATTATTAATGACATACTAACGTATTCATTAAATAAGAGGACTCCAAGAAACGCGACAAAAAATATGCGTGCAGATGCAATAACAGCACCTTCTACCGCGGTTACGTATGCATAAGCATACGTTAAGAAATATTGGCCTAGAAGGGAAAGAATTGCGTTTATTATGAGGAGAAAAGCAATCCGAGTGCTGGGGATTACGAAGCTGTGCAACGTTAAAAGGCAAGAAAGCACGAATCCTATACCCATATGGTAGAACAAAATTGTAAAAGGGGCATCGGATAGGCTGGCTTTTTTCAATGATACAACTGCATATCCGGCAGTAATTCCGGACAGAAGTCCTATTACGTCACCGACATGTAGGTTCTGAAACTCATTGGGCTTAATGACAAAAAGCACGCCTATGAACCCGATAATCACCGAGAGAAGGCTAGTCTTAGTCAACTTCTCATTAATTGAAAAATGGGCGATGAGTGCAACAAATATTGGGTAGGTCATGTTATAAAGGTTCGCCTTCGTTGCCGATATCATCGATATAGCCACAAATAAGAAGAGGACCGCCAGGAAGTTCGACACTCCTCTCTCGATAAGGTATCGCAGGTTATTCGTTTTGGTTGGTTTCTTGAAAATAAATTTTACAAAAACTATGACTGTAAAGCTGATAAAAAATCGAAAAAAAGTTATTTCTTCAGGAGAGACGGTTGAAATCAGGTTAAGGTATTTTGTAAGAATTACCATAAAAGAAAATGAACAAACCGATAGCAGCATATAAAGATAACCGATAAGTTTCAATCGAATAGTAGGTGAGCCCATATTAATGACTCTGGATTTTTTCGGTAATGCTGGCATAGAAGAAAGCCAGGAAGAATATAGCTGTGGCGGTTAAGACGATGGTCGCCCCCGAAGCAACATTTAAATAGTATGAGATCATGAGCCCGCAAATGGTAGATATTATGCTGGAAGTAATTGCAATGGTCACCATTTTAAAAAATTTCGCTGACAAGAAAATCGCCGTTGCTCCAGGGATTATAAGGAGGGCTGATATGAGCGTCAGCCCAATGATTTTAGTTCCTATGACAACTGTTATCGCTAGAATAACGAGAAAGAGATAATTTAAAAAGTTAACTGGGATTCCGTCGACTTTGGCAACTTCTTCATCAAAGCTTATAAATAAGAGTTCTTTCGATAATGTTATAAGAATTGCCGTAACAATAATTCCTAATATGGCAATGATATAGATATCAGAACGGGATATAGCCAGTATATTACCGAAAAGATAGCCGAAGACATCAACGTTATATTGACGTGATATTCCGATAAGTATGACCCCTAAGGCCATAGCCGAGGTAAAGAAAATCCCTATTGAAGTATCTTCTTTGATTCGACCTCTTTTGCTGACATACCCGATTGCCAAGGCAACAAAGATTGAGAAGACAATTCCGGATAGCGTAGGATTGATTCCAAGATAAATGCCGAGAGCTACTCCGCCAAAAGCGGCATGTGATATGCCGACTCCGATAAAAGCGAGTTTACGCAGGATAATAAAAATAGAAATAATTCCGGTAAGAAAGCTCAAAATAATGCCGGCGATCAAGGCATTTTGCATGAAGTCCATCTGGAGAAAGTCCACGTTATTTTCCTTTTCTAAAGTTATTGCAATCCATGCAGAATTCGTTATGCTCGATCATATTTATATTTTCACCATATACTTTTGCCAGGATATCGCGGGTAAGTGATTTCTCCGGTTTGTCGTGGACATAAATTGTTTTGTTCATACAAGCGACTTCATCGACATAAGACGTTATTGTTCCAATATCATGTGTTACCATTATTACCGTAAGGCTGAGCTCATGCTTTAGGTGTTTAATGAAATGATAGAGATATTCTTGGGCAACAACATCTATTCCGGTGGAAGGCTCGTCAAGGATGACGAGTTTTGGTTCTGATACCAGGCTTCGGGCAATGAGCACCCGTTGCTGCTGTCCTCCTGACAGTTTAACAAATTGAGTATCTTTGAAGTCGAACATTCCGACAATATTTAGATAGCGAATGACCATATCCCGGTCAATTTGGCGAGGCTTATTAAAGAGCCCAATAAGTTTATATCGGCCCATCATGACAACATCAAATGCAGTTGCCGGGAAATTGATATCAAACTGTTTGCGTTGAGGAAGATACCCTATGTTGGTTTTTGTCCCATGTGCAGGTGCTTCAAAGATTTTGACTGATCCGCGTGAAGGTTTAAGAAGTCCCAGTATAATTTTAAGAAAGGTGGTTTTCCCCGCGCCATTTGGACCGACAACTCCCAGGAAGACCCCTTCATTCAGTTTTAAATTTACATCTTTTAGGATCTCAACGTTATTTATAGTATAATTAACGTTTTCTAACTCTAAAGCATACATAGGTAGTTTCTTTCGTCGTGTACATCGCGGATGCCATTTACTATCTAAATGCTTCTTTCATCTTCTGCAAATTATAGTTCATTAATTTGATGTAACTATTTCTATCTTTATACTTCTCGCTCCCAAATGGGTCAATAAGTATTACTCTGGCGTGAGTCTCTTCTGCAATCGCTTTTGCTACTTTAGGGTTAAGCTGCGGTTCGGCAAAAATAACTCTGATGTTGTATATTTTTACTGCTTCGATTGCTTTTCTTATCCGGGTTGGGGTTGGCTCTTTTCCCGTAGCTTCTTCAATTACTGCAACACGTTTTGTCCCATATCTGCGGTCAAAATAGTCCCAAGCTGGATGAAAAGTTACATATTTTAATTGTTTATAGCGTGAAAGTGTCGTTCTGATATCTAGATCGAGCTTTCTGAGTTCTGCCTGATAATTGAGGAAATTAGCTTCGTAGTAATCTCTATGTTCAGGGTCATATTCGCTTAAAGTATTGGTAATAAGCTCACACATATGGATAGCGTTAATCGGATCGAGCCACGTATGAGGGTTGGCATTGACCACTGGAGTATTGTTCGGTGTTTCTGTAATTTCGTTCAACGAGCGTGATGAAAACTCTTCTTCATTCAGATAATAATCGTTTTGGGTCGGGGTAACTGACTGCGTGGTCATTTCCGATAAATTTATGTCTTCGGAAGTCGAAGCGTTTTCATTTGAGGTCGATGGGGTTGCGTTTATAGATGGGCTTGATTCTTCTTCATGCTCAGCTGCCTCTGCAATAGGCCTAATTCCTTGAGATAATGTGATAATCACCGGCTCAGGTTTGATGTTCCTAATAAACTTATCAATCCAGAACTCCAGGCCAAACCCGACTTTGAAAATAATATCTGCTTTATGGAGATTTCCTACATCCCTGGGGGTCGGTTCGAATGTGTGCGGACTGGCTCCCGGCGGAAGTATCGTGTACACTTTTACCCGGTTGCCGCCGATGTTTTTTACCATGTCGGCTATCGGGAAAACTGTGCTGTACACTATAATTTTCCCTGATTTTGTTTGCTTGGCTTGCGGAGTCAAAAAATGCTGAATAGAAAATAAAGCCGCGGCAATCAATAATATAAGAGAAATAACGTAAATGATAATTCTTTTCATAATATCACCTCTAAGGTAAAGCTTTTAGTTAAAGGCTTTTGAGGGAATTATAACAGTATTGCTTCTTTTTTACTACTCTCTCGACGATATTCGGTTTGGTCCCGTAGTGTTCACTATTTTAAATAAAAATGTTATAGTTTTACCTATATTTTTAGAGGAGGATCGTATTCATGTATATGTCAGAAAATCAGGGTGAAACTTATAAATTAGAAATAACTGATCAAGAATATATAGATAAGAAAAAAGAGATTCTTTCTCAACAGGTAGAATTTATTGATTTAGAAAAACCGACCACAATTGCTCAGCTTGTTGAAAGTTATGGCAAGATGTCTATACAAGCTCGTAATATCGGGAAATGCACAGAGGTTTTTCAATCTATGCTTCAAGACGAAGAGCGACCGACAATAATGCTAGGCATCGCCGGACCGCTTATTGCCGCAGGCCTGCGAAAAGTTATTCGCGATATGATTATGTTCGGTCTCGTCGATGTTGTTGTTTCGACCGGTGCGATTCTTTACCAGGATTTTTATCAGGCAACCGGGGGAAGACATTTTATTGGTAGCCCTGAAGCTGATGACACGGTATTAAGAGATTTGCTTATTGATAGGATCTACGATACCTACGTTGATGAAGAGAAGTTCTGGAAAACTGATATATGGCTAGGTCATTTTGCCGATACCCTTGAGCCAAGACCATATTCAACAAGAGAGTTTTTACATAAATTAGGAAGTATTGTTGAAGATAATGGTTCGATCTTGCGAGCTGCCTACGAGAAAGGTATTCCGGTTTTTGCGCCGGCAATCAATGACTCCAGTATAGGTATCGGGCTTACCGACCACTATTATCGAATGAGAAAAGAAAATAGACCTCATATGTCGATCGATTCTATTCGAGATAATTACGAACTTACCCAGATAGTTGTTAATTCTAAACGCACATCAGCTTTTTATGTCGCCGGCGGTGTTCCGAAGAATTATATTAATGACTCTGTTGTAATGGCATATATCTTCGGCATGGAAACCGGCGGACATAAATATGCGCTTCAGGTAACGACAGACGTTCCTCATTGGGGTGGCTTGTCAGGAAGCACGCTTGATGAAGCGACCAGCTGGGGAAAAATCAATACCAAGGCGTACCGGGCTATGGCTTTTGTAGAGCCATCGGTTTCATTACCGCTGATTGTAGGTTCTGCGCTTGAAAGAAAATGGGCAGAGAAACGATCAAAAATTCAGTATTCATGGGATGATGATAAACTGACGAGTATTTCTTATAAATAGGGAATAATTTTATCAAAAAAAGTGGTTGCTTCTGTTACAGTCGCAACCACTTTTTGTTATATTATACAATAACCGTAGGGGCACAGCACGCAGTGCCCTATTAAGCCGGAATATCATTACGGGCGTGATTAATTACGCCCTGACAATTACTTAATCAATGTTAACGCTTCTGCTCGTGCAGAGGCATCTTCGTAGAATAATCCGCGGATTGCTGAGGTTGTTGTTTTTGTTCCTGGTTTTTTAACTCCGCGCATACTCATGCAGAGATGTTCTGCTTCAATGACGACCATGACACCTTGTGGTTCAAGCACATTCATTAATACATCGGCGATTTGTGTTGTCATTCTTTCTTGAAGCTGTGGACGTTTTGCTGCGGATTCTACCAGAGTGCACAGTTTCGAGAAACCGGTAATTCTATTCTCTTTCGGGATATAAACGATGTGGGCTTTGCCAAAAAACGGTACAAGATGATGTTCGCACATTGAATAAAAGGTAATATCTTTAACAACGATCATTTGTTCTCCGTGTGGTTCAAGGATCACGGATACCGTATCATGGAGGTCCTTTCGTGTGCAAGAGAACACCTCTTCATACATACAGGCCACACGTGCTGGGGTATCGAGCAGTTCGGGGCGATTAACGTCTTCTCCGATCGCAGCAAGTATTTCTTTGACTGCGTTTTCAATCCGATGTCTGTCAATGTTCATCTCGATCTCCTTTTTGTTTGCACTGATTGTTATTTTGTATCTGAAACAGGTTAGAGCTAATCGAAGACAATTGTTTTATTATCATGTTCGATTATTTTGTTGTCGATATGCGCTCTCAATGCTTGGGCCATTACCAGTTTTTCGATATCCCGGCCTTTTTGTGTAAGCCTTATGACATTGTCCTTATGGCTTACGGTAATAACTTCCTGAGCGATAATAGAACCTTCATCAAGCTGTGATGATACATAATGGGCGGTTGCTCCGATGACTTTGACACCTTTTACCCAAGCTTGTTTATACGGCTCAGCTCCCTTAAAAGAAGGCAAAAAACTATGGTGGATATTAATGATCTTTTTTCCATAGTTCGCAAGGAATGTATCTGTTAGTATCTGCATATACCTTGCTAGAACAAGGACATCGGTAGATGTTTTCACCAGGTTAAGTATTTCTTTTTCCTGGTTTTCTTTGTACTGGTTTACTGGGATAAAGTAATAGGGTATGCCGTAAGCTTCGACTATCGGTCGTACCTCGTCGTGATTGCTGATTACGAGAGGGATATCAATAAATAACTCTCCGGTCCTCCATCGATACAAGATATCGAGCAAACAGTGATCATGTTTTGAAACTAATATACCGACTTTTTTCTTTTCATCATCGAAGAAAAGTTCCCAGTGAGCTTTGAGCTCAGTCGCTATTATACCCGCTCTTTCAGAAATAAGGGTTTTGTCCAGGTGCACGTCATTATAAGCGAACTGGACTCGCATAAAGAAATGCCCGCCTTCATGCCCGGTTGAGTACTGGTCTGATTCGACTATGTTGCAGTTATTGATAAACAGAAAATTAGAGATCTTTGCGACAATTCCTGTTTTATCCGGGCAGTTGATTAGTAGTGTAGCTGTTTTCATTTTTTATTACTTTCCATGTCGCACTGCCTTATGAGAAAACTATTGCAGTACTTATTTCTTTTTCCAGCGAACACCCTGCGGGGTATCTTCTAGTATGATGCCTTGCTTTTCTAACGCAATCCTGATTTCGTCAGCTCGCGCAAAATTTTTGTTTTTCCTGGCAGCGTTTCTTTCTTCAATGAGTATGTGGATGTCTTTTTCCAAAATTCCGTTTTCTTCTTTCGCTTGATAAAGTATTCCCAGAATATTCCCGAGTTTTTTCAGCAGTAACTGGGCATCAGTATCAAGCGCTTTGTTTATATATTTGGCAAGTTCAAAGAGAACTCCGAGCGCTTGTGCTGTATTAAAGTCATCAGACATAGCTTCGTCAAAGCTTTTCTCGATTGTTGTTAGTTCATTATTCCCTTTCGGGGAAGTGCCTTTTAAATATAGGGCGTTATAAAGTCTTTCGAGTGCCTTTTTCGCGTCATCAAGATACTCAATGCTATAGTTAATCGGTTTCCGGTAATGGGTCATGAGATAAAAGAGGCGTAGTTCTTCCGGTTTATAATCATTAAGCACTTCCCGGATAGTAAAGAAATTACCTAGAGACTTGGACATTTTTTCTTTGTTTATATTAACGAAACCGTTATGGACCCAATATCGTGCGAAGGGCTTTCCCGAGCAGGCTTCTGTCTGGGCAATTTCATTTTCATGGTGAGGGAAAATAAGATCAGCTCCACCCCCGTGAATATCGAAGGTTGGTCCAAGATATTTAATCGACATAGCTGAGCACTCAATATGCCACCCCGGCCTTCCTTTTCCCCAGGGGCTAGCCCATCCTGGTTCATCATCCGCCGCTTTTTTCCATAACGCAAAGTCCATCGGATGTTGTTTCCTTGTATCGACTTCGACTCGAGCGCCGGCTTGCATATCCTCCAGATTTCTTCCTGAGAGTTTTCCGTATTCAGGAAAGCTTCTGACCGAAAAGTAAACACTTCCCTCGATTTCGTAAGCGTAGTGCTTATTAACCAGCGTTGTAATCATTGCGATCATGTCTTCGATATGTTCTGTGGCTTTGGGATAAGAAGTTGCACGCTGAATATTAAGGCTGTCCATATCAACAAAGTACTCATCGATAAACTTTGTTGATATTTCTTGCCACTGCGACTGAAGTTCTTTTGCCCGTTTAATTATTTTGTCGTCAATATCAGTAAAGTTCTGAATGTAGATAACGTTATAGCCTGTGTATTCTAAGAATCGTCTTATTGTATCAAATACGGTATAGGCTCTGCCATGGCCAATGTGGCAATAGTCATAGACGGTAACTCCGCACACGTACATTGAAACCCGGGGAGGGGTAGCCGGGACAAATTCTTCTTTTTTACCTTTGAGTGTGTTGTATATCAGGATTTTTTTCATACTTTTCCTCCAGTTCGCGTATCTTGTGCTCAAGCTTAGTTATTCGCTGGATCAGTCTCGTGAATGTTTTTGCTATCGGGTCAGGAAGATTTGCCTGGTCAAAGTCGAGTAGTTGATTTTTATCTTTTTTACTTACAATTCTACCTATATCACCTACAATGGTTGAATTGTTCGGGACATCCTTAATCACCACGGCATCAGCGCCGATTTTACAGTTGTTTCCTATTTTTATTGCTCCAAGGACTTTCGCTCCGGCGCCAATTATTACGTTATTTCCGACGGTAGGATGTCGTTTGCCTTTTTCTTTACCTGTGCCCCCTAAGGTTACTTGATGGTAAATGATAACATTGTCGCCTATTTCGGCAGTCTCTCCGATAACAACGCCCATACCATGGTCAATAAAAAAATACTTTCCGATCTTCGCGCCGGGATGTATTTCGATACCGGTAAGGAATCTGCTGATTTGTGATATTAACCGGGGGAAAAAAGGTAGTCCTAAATTCCAGAGAAAATGAGCTATCCGGTGAAGCCAGATTGCATGAATACCTTGGTAAAGTAATACTTCAAAAATGTTTTTTGCCGCAGGATCGCCTCGAAAAGCGGCTATTATATTGTCTATCATTTAATTCTCCAGCTGGGTTTTTTACAATTAGCCCATATCACGTTAATGGCACTTTTATTCTCTGGATTTTCAATATGAATGTTTGTTATTTGGAAATTGATTTTCCTGAACTTCGCTATTGAATGTAGTAATTGCCTCCTCAATTGTTTTGCTGATATTGGTGTATTGTTTAACGAATTTCGGTTTGAATTTATCGAACAGCCCAATAAGATCATCTGTTACCAGCACTTGTCCGTCGACATGGATTCCTGCTCCGATGCCAAGGGTAACAATGTCAATAGCGGTCGTGAGCTCGCGCGCTGCTTGCGCTGGGACCATTTCTAATACTAGTGCGAACACTCCGGCCTCTTTCAAAATCTGTGCATGTTGTACCAGTATTTTGACTGCCTCGGCAGTTGTCCCCTGGACTTTGAAACCGCCAAGTTTATTAACCGATTGAGGCGTGAATCCTAAATGACCCATAACAGGAATTCCGGCATTTATAATTGCCTGGATCGCGGGAATATGTTCTGCCCCTTCGATCTTTACCGCGTGAGCGCCAGCTCTCATGATTCTCCCTGCATTTTCGACAGCCGTTTCGATACTTGTCTGGTAAGATAAGAAGGGCATATCAGCAACGATTAACTTGCTGGCCGAGCCGCGGGCAACAGCACTCGTAGCGCTACACATATCTTCCATCGTAACAGGAATTGTTGAATCGTAGCCCAGAGAAGTCATCCCCAGCGAATCTCCAACAAGAATAATATGTGTTGGCGTCTTGTCTATAATTTTTGCAAATGGATAATTGTAAGCAGTAAGCATTACTATTTTTTGTTTTTTTTCTTTTAAATTGTTGAGATCAGAAATAGTTATTCGAACCATCGTAGCCTCCCAGTCGTTAGGTAACAGAATATCTTTTAAAGAATCGAGAAAACTGCTTTTGGTTTTCTTGATCAGCTGTTTTGTAGCTGGAAAATAGTCTTTCTTCTAAGGTTTCTTTTGATAGGTACCTCGTAAGCGTACCATTTTCCGCAATAGAAATAATTCCGGTTTCTTCAGAAACAACGATAACCAGCGCATCTGATTGTTCGGTAAGTCCTAGTGCTGCTCGATGTCTGGTTCCCAGTCGTTTGTCGAGAACTCTGCTTTCTGTTAGCGGTAATAAACAACCGGCAGCACTTAGCCTGTTGTTACGTATGATAACCGCACCATCATGGATCGGGTTTTTATATATAAAGATTGATGTGAGCAGTTCCGAAGAAACGATGGCATCGATGAGCACTCCTGATTCCACATACTCATTAAGACCGGTTAGTCTCTCAAGTACGATGAGTGCACCTTTTTTGTTTTCAGATAAATAATGGACACTCTTAATTATCTGCTGGAGAAACCCGGTTTTTGGCTTTTCGGCGTCCTTGAAAAGTGAGGAAAAGAAACTCTGCCTTCCAATTTTCTCTAAGGCGCTTCGGAGTTCCGGCTGAAAGACAACTATTAGCACAATGAAGAAAAAGGTGATCAACTTCTGCATTAACCAGTCAATGGTATAAAGCCCGATGAAATTAGTAAGTACGTAGACGACAAACAACACGCCTAGTCCTTTTAACAGTTGGAACGCTCTTGTTCTTTGAAGCCATAAAAGCGTATAGTAAATAAGCAGATATGTGAAGAATATGTCGATAACATCAATAAGACTTATATAGTGCTGTTTAAATAATAATTGAATGATGTGACTAGGCATTAATTATTCCTTACTTAAATAGATATCATTCCTTATTATGTCCTCATATGTTTCGCGTTTAAGGATTTCTGTGCAGTTCCCGTTATCCAAAAGTACCATCGCCGGTTTGCGGAACCGATTATAATTCGAAGACATAGAATAGTTATAAGCACCTGTAGTAAAGATACATATAATATCCCCTATTTCCACTTTTGGTAAGAGTATATTTTTTATTATTATATCACCGGATTCGCAAAATTTTCCTGCAATAGTATAGGTATTTGTTCCGGACAAAGATGCTTTGTTCGCTATTACGGCTTCGTATTTCGCATCATACATTAATGGTCTGGGATTATCTGCCATACCGCCATCAATAGCAATGTAAGTTCTAATTCCGGGTATGTCTTTTACGGAGCCGATTGTGTACAGTGTAATTCCAGCATTTGCTATAGTAGACCTTCCGGGTTCGATAATCAATTTAGGAAGCGGGTAGGCATATTCTATACAGAATTGCTGAAGGGTTTTACATATGGTTTCGGCAAAAAGTTCGATATCAGAAGGATCGTCTTCCTTCAGGTATTTGATGCCAAGTCCGCCACCAACGTTAATTTCCTGAAGTGAAAGTCCACAATTATTCCTGATATCAAGTGCTAATTCGCAAAGCTTTTTTGTTGCCACTTCAAATGGCTCGACATCGAAAATTTGTGATCCGATATGGGCATGTATCCCGACAATCGATATATGCTTACAGGTCAAAGCTTGTCGTATTACACTTACAACCTGGGGTTTATTGACACCGAATTTCGAATCAAGCTGTCCGGTTTGGATAAATTCATGGGTATGCGCGTCAACTTCCGGTGTTATTCGAAACAGGATCGAGACTGTTTTATTTTTAGCTGCGGCAATCTGTTCTATTCGTTCGAGTTCATATGTATTATCAACAACTATTCGTCCGACATTTGATTCAATTGCCAATTCCAGTTCATCTACAGCTTTATTGTTACCATGAAAATAGATTTTCTCCGGATTAACTCCGGCACGCAAAACTGTATAGAGTTCACCTCCGGAAACAACATCAAATCCAAAGCCTTCCTTATCAATTATCTGCGTTGTCGCTATAGTGCACAATGCTTTACTGGCAAAGAGCGGCAAGAAATTATCGTAATATTTACTGAAAGAAGTTTTGTACCTGTTGCAAAAATTCAAGATGGTTTCTTTATCAAGGACCCAGAGCGGAGATTGATACTTTTTAACGAGTTCCGAAAGATCGCAACCGCCAATTTCAAGGTGGCCTTTTTCATCGATTTTAGTTGTTACCGGTCTGTTTCCCATTTTTCTCATCCTTCAGCAGTTTATATTCTATACTATCAATTAATGCATTCCAACTGGCTTCTATGAGGTTTGTTCCTACTCCGACGGTGCCCCAGGAATCGCTTCCGTCTGTCGATTCTATCAACACTCTTACCAGTGCGCCTGTGCCTTCAGCGCTATCGAGCACACGGACCTTGTAGTCTGTAAGATGGAGAGTTTTTAATGAAGGGTAGATCGATTCAAGTGCTTTACGCAGTGCGTTATCTAAAGCGCTTACCGGTCCGTTACCTTCGGCGGCAGTATGATAGATTTTGTCATTAAAGCTAATCTTTATAGTCGCTTCAACTATTACTGCATCATCATGGTTCCGTTTTTCATCGATTACCCGAAACCCTTCTAATGTAAAAAACCTCTTATATAGTCCAAATGATCTTCGAAGTAAAAGCTCAAATGAGGCTTCTCCTTCTTCAAAGGTATACCCTTTATTTTCCATTTCTTTGATCTGCTTTATGAGTTCTTTGATCTGCGGATTGTTTTTGTCGATCTCAATGCCCAATGCTTGAGCTTTATAGACTAAGTTGCTGATGCCAGCCAGTTCAGAGATCGTGACATCCTGCTTGTTGCCTACCAGACGTGGGTCCATATGTTCATAAGATTCAGGGTTTTTCAGGACTGCATCGACGTGTATCCCGGCTTTATGTGCAAACGAATTTTTTCCGACAAAGGGAAGGCTGTCATTTGGTACCAGGTTTGCAATTTCAGAGATATGATGTGAAAGCCTAGTTAGCTGAGTAAGGTTGTTGCCATTTATACAGTCAATACCCATTTTTATTTTTAAAATAGGTATGATCGAACATATGTTGGCATTGCCGCAACGCTCTCCATATCCATTGAAAGTTCCTTGAACTTGGATTGCGCCATGCTGTATTGCCGTAATTGAGTTTGCAACGGCTAACTCTGAATCATTATGCGCATGTATCCCAATCGGAGTTTTAATCTGGGGTTTAATTTCTTCAATAATTTTCGCAATTTCAAACGGTAAGGTTCCTCCGTTTGTATCGCAAAGCACTAATACGTCCGCGCCTGCTTGCTGTGCTGCTCCTATCGCTTGGAGGGCATATGCAGGATTTTTTTTATAACCATCAAAAAAATGTTCGGCATCAAAAAAGACTTCCATTCTGGCATCTTTCAGAAACTTGATCGAGTCATAAATCAATTCGAGGTTTTCGTCTAGCGATATCTTAAGGATTTCTGTTGCGTGAAGGTCCCATGTTTTGCCGAAGATAGCCGCCGCCGGAACCTTCGCGTTAACAATTGCTTTAAGGTTTGGGTCACTTGCAGCCGGGTTTTTCGCCCTTCGTGTGCTGCCGAAAGCTACGAGTTTCGAATGATGCAGTTTTATATGCTGCATCGCTTGAAAGAATTGTGCTGCTTTGGGATTTGACGCAGGCCAGCCACCTTCGATATAATCAATCTCTATGCTGTCCAGCAGCTTGGCAATTTTAATTTTATCGTCGATAGTAAAAGAAATTCCTTTCCCTTGTTCTCCGTCGCGTAAGGTTGTATCAAATAGATAAACTTTATTGCCCATTATTATTCCCCAATCAGTTAGCATAAATCCTCAGATAGTTCATTTCACTATGATAGATGATTAGTATAAAATAGCCAATAGAATAAATAAGTTTACAGCAAAGAACTATGACACTTTATAACAATCAGAACCATCTTTTAAATTGTGTAAATTATAACAAACTTGTGTATAAAATAAAAGAAAGTTCTGAAAAATAAGTAAGCAGTGAACAGATAGAAATATTGGCTATATTGATTGTATAAATTTGGGTTATTTTGCTTGCCTAAAAATAAATATAAACATTTCTAAAAGTTTATCGATAATATTAAAAAGGAGATGAACCTCGATGGATATATCAGGACCCGCAAATGAATATTTTTTAAACCCGACATTAGGAAATACTAATGCCGGATTTACCGGCTTATCTAACGATCAGGTATTTTTTAACTCATCTCTTAAGAATAAACCTCTTGATCCTGCTAAGATGAACGAAGCCGTTGAAAAAAACGCAGTAAATTATTGGGACATGAAGGCAAACAACGTAACATATAATCAATCAGGGCTGTTGCTTTCACAGAATCCCGTAAGTTCGTTACAGCCATCTTTTAACCTTTCAGATCAGAATGACCTTTTAGGTCAGCAAGTAAACTACAATGCTATGTCAACTAGGTTTTTAGAGAAATATTATGATATTGGTAAGTCTTCTGAACAAGATAAAAATATCGATAAATCTGCTTAAAGCTTCATTGGCCCAGGCTAATTTATTGGAAATATTGCTATAAAATTAAAAACCCCTGTCAGCTTGCTGCAGGGGTTTTTTGTTGCGCCCAGCATGGGCGCTTTTTTGTTGGTGAAAGTCCCATACGGAGGTTGAGATGTCGGCAGGTGAACTAATCACCTGCCTCCTGCTCGATTACTAGCCTAAGAAGGAATAGACTTCCTTAAATGTTTTCGGCTACAAGATTTCCCATTTCTTCACATCCGACAAGCTTTTTGCCTGTTTCCATGATATCCCCTGTCCGGTAGCCTTGTGCCAGTACATTGGTAATTGCCTTTTCGATATGTTTTGCCTCTGTTTCCAGCGTAAAGGAATATCTGAGCATCATTGCCACAGAAAGAATGGTCGCTAACGGATTGGCTTTGTCTTGCCCGGCTATATCGGGTGCTGATCCGTGAATCGGTTCATAGAGAGCAGGTTTGCTATTGCCAAGTGAGGCCGATGGAAGCATTCCGATAGAACCGGTGATCATCGAAGCCTCGTCGGAGAGAATGTCTCCAAACAGGTTCGAAGTAACAATAACATCGAACTGTCCTGGATTTCTGACAAGTTGCATTGCTGCATTATCGACATACATGTGCGATAACTCAACTGCAGGATAGTTTTTTGAGACTTCTATCACGACGTCTCTCCATAATTGAGAAACATCGAGCACATTTGCTTTATCAACAGAGCATAGTTTTTTCCCTCGTTGCATGGCTATTTCGAAAGATAGCTTAGTTACTCGGCGTATTTCGCTTTCTGAGTACATCATTGTATTATAGGCAACTCTTTCGCCATTCCGGATTTCTTCACCCTTAGGGACCCCGAAATAAACACCGCTTGTGAGCTCTCGTACTACCATAATATCGATGCCTTTTCCGATGACTTCAGGTTTTAAGTAGGATGCTGTTTTAAGTTCTTCAAAAAGAAAGGCCGGACGCAAGTTTGCAAATACATCTAATTCTTTTCTTATTCCAAGAAGTCCTCGTTCAGGACGAATTGATTTTTCAATAGAGTCCCATTTCGGACCACCTACAGCACCAAGGAGGACTGCATCTGATTTTTTGCATTTCTCGATAGTTTCTTGAGGGAGTGGAGTATTGAAAGCATCAATTGCCGCACCACCAATCAGGGCATTTGTCGTTGTGAAGGTATGCTTGTATTGAATCTCAATTTTCTTAAGCACTTTTAATGCTTGTTTTATAATTTCAGGTCCGATTCCATCGCCTGGTAATACACATAGCTTTATATTCATCCACGGGCTCCTTCGAGAAAGTTTGTTTTATATGTTTTCTTTTTTAGCGTATTCAAAAATATCTCCGGCCTCGATTATCCCGATAACATCGCCAAGAGAATTAAGTTGGAAAATTTTATTGTCTGATTGTCTTGTTATCGTGTTTTTTTCTAAGTCGATTTCAGCCAAATCTCCGGTTTTGAACTCGGATTTTAAGTCGTGATCGGTTTCAATCGGAACAAGGTAGCCGCCATTAATAGAATTTCTGTAGAATATACGAGCATAAAAGTTGGCTATTACTACTTCAACGCCGGCTTCTCTTATGGCAAGCGGGGCATGTTCTCGGCTTGATCCGCAGCCGAAGTTCTTACCCCCAATAATTATTTTGTATTCAGAGGAAAAACCTTCTTTAATAAATGGTACATTTCCTTCTGGTAATCCTGACTGGTCACTTGGCACACCACTCAGTGCGAACTTTCCAAAATATTTACGCTCTTCAGGAATCGATGGATTATAGCTTAAATAATTAGCAGGAATGATTTGGTCGGTATCGATATCATCACCTAGAATAAAAACCTTACCTTTAATTGTTGATTTCATTTGGTTCCTCCGTATCAGGGATTCTTCATAAAAGTAATCCAGAGAATCGTTCAATTATCTTTAATAATCTACAAATATTTAATCGGATCGGTAATGTATCCGTTTAGTGCTGTTGCCGCCACCGTATATGGAGAAGCCAGATAAACTGAGGAATCTTTTGACCCCATTCTTCCAGGGAAATTCCTATTCGTCGTCGAGATGACAACTTCATCTGACTGCGTTCTTCCAAATGTATCAACCGGTCCGCCTAAACATGCAGCACAAGATGCCGGACCAATCAGGCAGCCGGCTTCTTTAAATATTTCCATAAGGTTTCTGCCGGCAATTTTAACGCTGTTCATTTGTTGTTCAACTTTTATTGTCGAGGGTATTACATAGGTCTCTATTGCTACTTTTTTGTTATTTAAAATAGATGCGGCGGCAATGAAATCTGTGATCTTACCGCCGGTGCAAGAACCTATGTATGCTCTGGTTATTTTAACATCTTTACAGTTATTAACTAATATCTTTTTATCAGGAGAGTGCGGTGCTGCAACGCAGGGCTCAAGTTTTGAGACATCATATACTTTTACCATGCTGTACTGTGCATCAGGATCACTTTTATATGCCGTAAACGGAGCATTTGTTTTTGTTTTAATGTATTCTATGGTTTTGATGTCCGGAGCGATAATTCCATTTTTTCCGCCAGCTTCAATTGCCATGTTGCATATCGTCATTCGTTCGTCGATAGAGAGGTTTTCGATGGTTTCTCCTTCGAATTCCATTGCTTTGTAGGTAGCCCCATCAACACCGATATCACCGATAATATGGAGGATTAAGTCTTTTGCCATGAGATTTTTTGGCATTTTGCCGTTGAGGATAAACTTGATCGATTGTGGGACTTTGAGCCAGGTTTTTCCCGTACCCAAAGTAAACGCTGCGTCAGTATTTCCCACTCCAGTAGCAAAAGCTCCAAGAGCACCATGCGTACAGGTGTGAGAATCAGTTCCCAGTATAACTTCGCCGGGTCTTACGTGACCTTCTTCAGGGAGGGTAACGTGACACACTCCACTGTAGCTGTTTGTTCCAGGGTCGTAAAAATGTTTTATTTTTTGTCTTTTAACAAAATCACGAAGTATGTCAATATTTCTCAGAGATTTTTCATCTTTGGTGAAAATATAATGGTCAGGGATGATAATCACGTTTTCTTTGTCAAAAACGGGAGTGGTTTTCCCGAATTTTTCTTCAAATATGCCAATTGTTCCTGGACCACAAACATCATGGGTCATGAGTACGTGTACATTGACCCATACATTTTCACCAGGAATCACAGATGGCTTTCCCGCAGCTTTCGCTAGTATTTTTTCTGTGATGGTCATTCCCATGGTAAAAGCTCCATTCTGTCAAATAATCAGTAGTAATATATTAAACAAGAAATTCTTTTAAATCAAGTTACCTAAATTTGAGAGGGTCGATATGCATATTCAGAATTCTCTGAAAGCAATTATCTTATTATAAGCACAAATACTATACACTATTTGCCTGAAAATTACAAACGCAAACAGCAGCTTTTGCTTAGGAGCATGGCGGGTGACGTCATTGATTTATCTCATAAGTGCGACAATTTTTTCTGTTAAGGAATGAGGTGTGAATGGTTTTCGGATATAGTCGTTTATTCCCCATAGATGTATATCTTTTATGACTAACTCGTTTATATGAGCAGATGCGAGAATAATCGGAATATGACACGTTTCTGGTGCCGTTCTTATTGATATGCAGGCGTCAATACCATTCCCGTTTGGCATTTTAAGATCCATTATTATCAAGTCAGGATTTGCTTTAATGGCTCTTTCAATACCGTCATAAGCATTTTCTGCGGTAATGACTTCGTATCCGTCATTTTGTAGACTGCTCCCTATAAACCTTAGAATATATGGGGAATCGTCGACCAAAAGAATTTTCTTTGCCATAGTTTATTTCCCTTTTCATCGTATTGGTGATCAATATGTTACATAACAGTTTAGATGCCAACCGGGAGTGCTTGATCGTTTGAGTGCTTGATACTAATTAACAAATGGCTTAGAACGGCCAGGACAAGTTAGTAACTTGTTGTTAAGTGCATGATATTTAGTGCATATGCACATATTTATGTGCAACTTTAGATGGGTTATCCCATTGAGTCTTGTCATGTCTAATGAACTTGGGCTTAGCGGTTTATATTCTGGTTCAGGGCCATTACTCTCAGTTGTTCCCTGATAGAGGGCAGTAATCTTGTTCCATTGTACTTTATGAACTTAAAGTTGTGAATGAATAATTTATGGAAATATCACCATCATAGCAATATTCATATTATTTATAGATAATACAGCTCTTCAATTTGAAGAGCTGTATTATCGAAATTACTATTAATGAAATCTATTTTTTTAACCAGCTCATCATTGAACGAAGTTTTTCTCCAACCTCTTCAATAAGATGTGCTTTGCCTATTCTTCTCTTAGCATTTAGGACTGGTTGTCCTGCAAGATTTTCAAGGATGAATTCTTTTGCGAATTCGCCATTCTGAATTCGGGTTAAGGCTTCTTTCATGTGAGCTTTTACGTCAGCAGTAATAATTTTAGGACCAACTGTAAAATCGCCGTATTCAGCTGTATTACTTATAGAATGTCTCATTTTTGCCATGCCGCCTTCGTACATAAGATCGACAATAAGCTTGAGTTCGTGTAAGCATTCAAAGTAAGCAATTTCAGGTTGATATCCAGCTTCAACTAATGTTTCAAACCCTGCTTGGACTAACGCTGTTGTTCCTCCGCATAGGACTGTCTGCTCTCCAAAAAGATCGGTTTCTGTTTCTTCTTTAAACGAAGTCTCTAATACTCCGCCTCGAGTACCGCCAATTCCTTTTGCATAGGCGAGAGCGATATCCTTAGCTTTGCCTGAAGCATCCTGGTAAACAGCTATCAGGCAAGGGACTCCAGCGCCTTCAGTGTATACTCTTCTTACTAAATGGCCTGGTCCTTTTGGAGCAGCCATAACTACATCGACATCTTTCGGTGGGACAATCTGGTTATAATGGATATTAAACCCATGAGCAAAAGCCAGTATATTTCCAGCTTTTAGATTTGGAGCGATGCTGTTCTTATAGATAGATGCTGCTGATTCATCCGGAACAAGCATCATAATGAGGTCCGCTGCCGCAGCAGCTTTATCAGTATCCATAACTTTAAGTCCGGCGGACGTCGCTTTATCTCGAGATTGGGAGGTAGGAGACAATCCTACGATTACGTTAACTCCGCTTTCTTTTAAATTTAATGCGTGGGCATGGCCTTGACTTCCAAAACCAATAATTGCTACGGTTTTGTTTTTTAATAAATCCAAATTCGCGTCTTGATCATAATACATCTTAACTGCCATAATTTTTCTCTCCTTCATTTTTTTTTATAAAGCTAATAATAGCTACTTCATTCCTCTGTTGAGAGCAATTTTTCCGGTCCTGACGATTTCAATGATACCGAACTTTTTAAATAAATCTATCAGTGCTTCGATTTTACCTTCACTGCCGGTTGTCTCAAGTGTAATCGATTTTGCAGCGACATCAACAACTTTTGCCCTAAAAATGTCTGCTATTTCTAATATTTCTGATCGAGATTGAGAACTGGACGAAACTTTAATTAAGACAAGCTCTCTTTCGACGAAATCTTGTGCTGCGGTCAGATCGATAATCTTTATTACGTCTATGAGCTTATTGAGCTGTTTGGTAATCTGTTCAAGAATTATATCATCGCCTTTTACCACGATTGTCATCCTTGATATAGATGTGTCGGTTGTTGGCCCAACTGCAAGGCTGTCAATGTTGTAACCTCTACGGCTAAATAATCCTGCTACTCGCGCGAGAACTCCGGGCTTGTTTTCAACTAAAATTGAAAGTACATGTCTCATAGGTATGTCCCTTTCTTGCTTTCTTCTAAGATCATTTTGTTCAATACTCCGCCAGCTGGTACCATAGGGAAAACATTTTCACCTCTGGCCGTCCTGAAGTCTACTATTACCGGACCGTTATGGGAGAAAGCTTTTTCTAACGTTTTTCTAACTTCTGACGGTTTGTCACAGTACAGGCCGAGTATCCCGTAGGCATCTGCCAGTTTGACAAAATCAGGCTGCATACCTTCAAGGTTGGTAAATGAGTAACGTTCTTTATAGAATAGCTGTTGCCATTGACGAACCATGCCAAGATGCTGATTATTAAGTATGATTATTTTTACCGGCAAATTATAATAAGCTGCCGTTGATAATTCTTGTATGTTCATTTGAATACTGCCGTCACCCGCAATATCGATAACTAATTTGCCGGGATTGGCAACTTGTGCTCCAATTGCAGCAGGGAATCCGTAACCCATTGTTCCAAGCCCGCCTGATGATGCGAAGGTCCTGGGCTTTGTATAATCAATGTATTGAGCCGCCCACATCTGGTTCTCTCCGACTTCAGTTGTAATAATTGCGGTGTCATCTATTAGCTTGTTTATCTCCTGAACAACAAATTGAGGTTTAATAACGTCGGCACTGTACTCGTAAGCCAATGGATAACTTATTTTTAGTCCGCTAACATGGCTTAGCCAGTCTTTCTTGTTTTCAGTAAGATCAAGCGCTTCTTCTTTGATTTTGGATATTAAATCATGGAGTACTGATTTAATATCTCCGACAATCGGAACATTTACCGGTACACATTTTCCAATTTCTGCCGGATCGATATCAATGTGTATTATTTTCGCATGTTTTCCAAACTCAGAGAGTTTTCCAGTAATTCTATCATCAAATCTCATTCCAATTGCGAGGATAAGGTCTGATTCGTATATTGAATAATTCGCATAGGCTGTTCCGTGCATCCCTGGCATTTTAAGGCTTAATGTATGTGTGTCAGGGAACGAGCCAAGGCCCATCAGTGTAACGGCAACAGGACTTTGGATCATTTCGGCAAATTCTAATAGCTCCGTTGAAGCCCCGGAAGCAATAACTCCCCCTCCGGCAAGTATGACCGGTTTTTTTGAAGATTGAATTAACGCTATTGCGTCTTTAATCTGCTTTGGATTTCCTTTATAAGTAGGTTTATAACTTTGAATGTTTGGCTCTGGCTCCGGGTTGTAATCAGCTTGCAGGAGCGTGACATCTTTCGGTATGTCAACGAGCACTGGTCCGGGCCGTCCTGACCGTGCAATATAAAAAGCTTCTTTTATTGTACGCGCAAGGTCTTCTACATCTTTTACGAGATAGTTATGCTTGGTGATCGGGAGTGTAATCCCTGTCATATCTGCTTCTTGAAAGGCGTCTTTGCCAATAAACGGAGTGCCCACTTGCCCGGTAAACGCCACCATTGGGATAGAGTCCATATATGCTGTAGCTATTCCAGTTACTAAATTCGTAGCACCTGGACCAGATGTAGCCAGACAGACACCTACTTTGCCGCTGGAACGTGCATAGCCGTCTGCTGCATGGGCAGCGGCCTGTTCATGGCGGACGAGGTAGTGTTTTATATCGCTATCGTATAATTCGTCATAAATTTCAAGTACAGACCCGCCGGGATAGCCGAAAATGTGCTCAACATTTTCCGCTTTTAATGATTCTATAAATATTTTTGCGCCCTTATATTTCATAACCGAATATCCCCTTTATGGTTGTCGTAGCACAGCCCCTGTGTTCGCAGAGGTAACAAGAGAAGCATATCGTCCGATAACTCCGTCTTTAATCGGACATTCCGGATGCTGTACTTGTTGTAATCGTTCTTGTATTTCGCTATCACTTAATTTAACATTCAGTGTTTTTTCCTTGATATTAATAGAAATAATATCTCCGTTTCTTATTGCCGCGATCGGTCCATTTTCTTTGGCCTCCGGCGATACATGTCCAATCGACGCCCCGCGTGTTGCGCCTGAGAACCGTCCGTCGGTTATTAAAGCAACATCTTTGTCGAGTTCCATTCCTGCTATCACTGCTGTTGGCGTGAGCATTTCGCGCATGCCAGGGCCACCTTTTGGTCCCTCATAACGGATAATAACAACGTCGCCTTTTACTATTTTCCGGTCGAGAATAGCTTTAACTGCCTCCTCTTCGGAATTAAATACTTTTGCCGGACCTTCGTGTATAAGCATGGCATTATCTACTGCTGCAGCCTTAACCACAGATCCGTCGGGAGCAAGGTTTCCGAAAAGAGCTACCAGTCCACCTGTTTGATGATAGGCATTTTCCAGCGGTCTAATGACATCTGTATTAAATGTTTTAACGTTGGAAATGTTTTCCTCAATGGTTTTCCCAGTGACGGTCAAACAGTCAATGTTAATGATGTTTTTTCTGCTTAGTTCTTTCACTAATGCGGGGATGCCTCCGGCAGTATCAAGATCTTGTATATGGTAATGTCCTGCGGGACTAAGAGAACAAAGGTGAGGGGTAGTTTCGCTTACCTCGTTAATGGCTTTCATCGAGATTTCTATTCCTGCTTCGTGGGCTATCGCGGGCAAATGAAGTGCAGTATTTGTAGAACAACCCAGTGCCATATCTACTGTAAGTGCGTTTTGAAAAGCTTTTTTCGTAAGTATGTCACGTGGCTTGATATTTTTTTCAAGAAGTTCCATGATTTTCATGCCTGAGTGTTTTGCTAATCGAATTCGGTCTGCATAGACTGCCGGAATAGTTCCATTACCAGGAAGAGCTATTCCTAAAGATTCAACGAGGCAATTCATGGAATTCGCAGTAAACATTCCCGAGCAAGAACCGCATCCTGGACAGGCTTTCTGTTCTATTTCGCAAAGTTCGGTATCTGATATTTTCCCGACGCTATGTGCGCCGACAGCTTCAAATACGTTATCAAGCCCTATGTTTTTCCCTTTGTAATTACCGGCAAGCATAGGTCCTCCGGAAATTACTATGGCCGGAATATTTACCCTTGCAGCTGCCATTAGCATGCCGGGAATAATCTTGTCGCAGTTCGGGACCAATACGATAGCATCGAACGCATGTGCGTTAGCAACGATCTCAACAGAATCAGCAATGATTTCTCTGGATACCAGGGAATACTTCATCCCTTTATGACCCATGGCAATCCCGTCACAAACCCCGATTGTTGAGAATTCTACCGGCGTTCCGCCAGCCATTCTGATGCCGGTTTTTACCGCCTCAACGATTTTATCAAGATGAATGTGCCCCGGAATGATTTCATTAGCTGAATTAGCTATCCCGATCAAAGGACGTCTGATCTCTTCATCTGTATATCCCATAGCATAGAAAAGTGACCGGTGTGGAGCTTTCTCCGGTCCTTTTTTTACTATATCACTTCTCATAATCCCCACCTCTTTTATTGCCAAAATATTTGTTTGAAACGTGGTTTGTGGTTCCCATGAAATCTATTATAGATAATTTAAATCGAAAAATATTTATTCGAAAAGGAAAATAAGAAAAAGTATAGTATATTCAATAATGTTCGTCAATTGCCTAGAAACATTCTGAATAAATCTCCTGTTTAATTTTTTGAAAAATTTACCTGATGAAATTTATAATAATATATTACGATAAAAACTATGAATATCATGTAAAATTCATTTTTTATCATCTTAAATATATGAGAATTATAATTAAAGAAAGCGGACATTATGAAGAAAAAAATAATTCATCTAAATAAGTTGAATCAAATAAGGGTACTCGGAGAACAATCCTACGCAAAGGATTTTTATGTTTTTGTTGATAAGCACTATAGAGATCTTGATAGTAAGACTTTAGAAAATCTTATCAAGCTGGAGCCTTTTATTTATGACTTTAATCGAAAATTCACATCATTTTTGGATATAAATAAAAAAGCTCCTCTTGAAACGAATAGCAAGTTTTATAATAGATTAGAAGAAATATATGCTGGGATTATTGACCATGCAGATAATTTTGAAAGCCTTGTGTTCTGGCTTTTAGAACAACGAGTTGAGAGACCTGGGCAGTTAATATTCCCTTTTAAACCTTATAATGATGATTATGACCGTATTTCTAGGGGATTAGAAGTCTTAACGAGTCTCATTAAGACTATTGAACTTGAGAGCAAAGAAGTCTATGAAAGATTACTCGAACATGTAAGAACTATTTTGATGCCTACTATTAATGAGGAATTAAATCAGCTGGCTAAGAGATTAGCCGATGAGTTACTGGTAGTACTTGATAAGAATAATCCAGTGCCGATGAAGGAACTAAAAGAGAAAATTGCCGGCTTAAATAAAATGTTAAAAGACGAATTTATCGGGACGAACAATTTCCTTTTGATAAACCAGTATGTTAAAACAATTAATGAAAGATACAAGCTTGATTTGCCGTTATTAGAAAAAGGTAAGCAGCCGGAGTTTATTCGTATACACGCCTTTGAATGCATTACAAAACTTCAATTGCGAAATGAGAAAGCGATTAAATTAGCACTACAGTTCATGAATGGGTTTGAGTCAGAAATAGTAAGGAAAGAGGCAGCGAATGTTCTTCAACGGAGCATGAAAGAAGTGAAACAATATTTCTATAAATGCATAAAACTGGAACCTGACTATAAACAGAAACTCATTATTTCGGCCAAACATGACGAGATATTTGGTAATGTAAATGCAGATGAGTTAGTTAATATCCTTGGTTATGATTATAATGAAGCCCTTCATGAACTTAACAGTATTTTAAACAATAATACCATTAACCTAAGCGGGTTTCTCCGGTCAGCTTATCTGAAAATGTCTACAAAGCCTTTAAATAAAAAAGATTTTCCCAGTAAATATTCAGCGGAACTGTTTAAGAAATTAGAGGAAAAAGGGTATGTTGAGCTTGTCGGCAATAAAAAAGATAAAATCATAGTAACCGAAAAAGTTGGGTTGGAATATAGCTCTTTTGGTAATGAACTGGAAGAAATATTTAACCAAATCATTACATTGAAAACAAATAATGCACATATACTACAAGATAGCGCTGTTATATATTGGGAGACCCCCAAAATGAGCGATATTAAAGATATCAAAGAAAGATTGTTTGAACATTACGAGATTCAAAGAATTCAGCAAATAAAACATTTCAGCAAAGTTAATGCTAGTATTAACAATTTTAAAGATTTTATTGAAGGTATAAGTCCGGGTACATTTGAAAACCTTTTTCAAAAATGGGGAATAGAAGCAATTGTAGCCTGGGCAGTCTCTGATTATGAAAAAGAGGAAAGACTTTTTCAGCTTATAGTTCAGACGGCGATTGATAATGTTCAAAGTATTGGTAAGTCAAGCCAGGTTTCGATGAACGATATTATCTCGATATTGCTCCAAGAGCCAGATGCTAAAAATCTCATCGGAAAGTTCATGGAACTTCTCTTAAATTCTAAAATATCTTTTAGTTATGAAATTTTTCGTTCTTTATTGCAAGTTGTCGCCCAACGGGAGCTGCAATTACGAGGGGGAGCAAAAATCGTTGATGGGTTCCAACTTAAGATGGTATCCTTTACCGATGAGAATGTCTTTGAGCATAATGAGAGTAAAGTTCAAGGTAAATTTCCACTCAATGACCCGGATCTGTTTAGGCCAATATACGTTTTTCTTATAACTGCACTTAACCTCAAATTAATTGAAATACCACCGAGTGCTTTTGTTGAGACAGATATTAGTTTTTTTATAAACTCGCTGGCTCTTCATAAAAAACGAGATTTGGGATATAAAATGTATCTCGCGCACAAGCTTATTGAGAGCATCCCGCATTCCATAGTATGGAATAAACATGAGAATTTTATCAGGAAAACGATAGCTGATTTGGACGGAGATTTTTCTGAGGAAAACACTTTAATTCACTATTTGCGCATAAAAATACACCGATATCCATCAAAGGTGGACTTGCCGTATTGTTTAACTATTCTTGAAGGGTTATCATCGCAAAACACTGAACAGCTATTAGAAGAGCTGAAGCAGTTAATGAAAGGTGTAGGAGAAAAAGCTATACCTGACCTGGAGAACTTTTTTAATCAAAATAGCAATAAACTTAAAGAATGGGGAGCAGCATTAAACCTGTTCAAAGATTATTACCCGAATGTTGCCTGGCAAGATATTGCGGAGCAACCGGACCTAAAAGAGAAAATTAAGCTGGCGGCAGGAAACAATGGGGTGGCACATAAAGTAATAGAGGCATTGGTTAACCTTGCCAATGGACTTGCTAATCATTGGACATATAGAGCGAACGAAGACTTTATTAAATCACAATTTAATAATGAAAACTGGATTGTTTGGCAGCAATCAGATTTGCGTACACAATTGCGCATGGTAAGAGAAAGGCGAGAAAGTATTGCGACTAATTTGTTTCGTTACGATGAGAATCTTTCTCCTTATGAATATATTTTTTTGAAACGGCATGTTGCGATGACAGACTGGGAATTCCAGGTGTTCGGTTTTTGGCCTGTCTACAAAGAACGGAAATTCGAACTTTATAATAATGATAGGCAATTAGCTCTCTTAGAGAGAAAATTACTAGAAGAGTCTGTCGCGAAAATTACTGCAAAGAACGACATAGAGTCATTCGGGGTTTTTATCAAAGAGCCGGAAATAAATTTATTACCTTTATTAAGAGAGAATATGAAATGTCTTGCTGACATAATGGTTCATGCCTCCGATGAGGGACTTGCACCATCTCAGGTTTTTATTGATGCAATTGATATTTTGAAAAAAGATCAATTAACGGTTTCTCAGCTTCGGGATATTGTTCGTATGCTTTCTAATCGGGAACTCTATAATATTGATTCGTTTTTAGCCGGAACGTTTGCAGACCTCCCTTCAAAAGTAGCGAAAATACTTGGAAAGGATAATTTAGATTACGGCGTTAACGATCTTAAAACTATTGATAACTCATTATTTTATCACCATATTCAAGAGAAAATGATTGGTGATTTCAGGGCCACAGCCCATCCTCTCCCGCTTTTAGAAATGCAAATAAACAATATGCAAGAGTTGCTTAACGAAATTATTCTCTCTGCTCGAGGAAACAATTTGAGTATCGAATCTATGGCGATTTTTCCCGAAGGAGTTCGTCCGGGGCGTGAAGACTCTCCAATCAGTAGAGGGACTAAGGCGAATAACCTTTTTCACTCTCTGGAAAATGGGCTTAATGTGCCTCCATTTATTAACTTGAGCACTAATTTTTTTGCTTCCCGGCGTGAGTTGCTGGACCCCCAAAATCATAATCTTCTAAAGAATGAACTTATTGAGCATCTGTTAAAACTGGAAGAAAAAACTTCGCAGTTATTCCCATTTAAGAAAGAAAAATTAACTGAAGAACAATGGAATTTAATACAAGATCGCAGAAGTAGCTTTAAATTTGATATCTCAAAGGCTCGAGAGCTCGTAATATCTGTAAGAAGTGGATCATATTTTTCAATGCCGGGTATTTTAGGTACGATCATCAATGTAGGCTTCGATGATATTGCGATGCTGAATAAGTCAGGCAATACTCCTGAACAGGTCCATTTTACTCTGGATAGCTATCGAATGTTCTTGACGACCTTCGGGAATGTTGTGTTCAACATTGACGAAACAGAATTTTCTAAAAAAATTGATGAATTTAAGCAACAGTGTTCGCAAGGACTAAAAAGGTCAGCAAAATGGAAAGATCTGACTAATGAAGATTTAATGAGATTGATAAATGAATTCAAAGTTATCATTGAAAAAGCTAATCAAAAAACCGAACGGAAAAACGAATTAATACTGGATTGGGACGACCCATTGAGTCTGGTGGCACATGGAGTGAGAGGCGTGAGAGAATCCTGGGATACTGCGCCTGCAATCAGACTTCGGGAACAGACGAATGTTTCTGGTGATTGGGGTACCCCGGTGACTTTGCAGGTTATGAAGTTTGGCAATTTAAATGCGGAGTCTTTTAGTGCAATTTTTGTCGCTGAAGCTGACAAAACTGTTGGTGATGTTTTGTTTGGCCGTGCTGGAGAAGATATTGCATCTGGTCTGGCATCAAAAGGAATTCCTTTTGAATATCTAGAGAAGATATCCCCTACACTTTTTTATCAGATCAAAGATATGATAAAAAACGTAAAGGAAAATCTTGGTGGTATGGGTGTTGATATCGAGATCGTCGGAGAATACGATCCTAACAAAAAGCAGTACGATGTTTTTCTCTTACAAGATAGGCAGCTTGGCGGAGGGAAAAAGGGAGAAAGCGAAGATTTTGAGATCAATCCCTCTCCAAATGACAAACCAGTTACCAAGGGAAAGGGTATCGTCGGTGGAGCTCAGCATAATGTTTGTGTTGACGGTACTGTACCTTATGACGAGTTGCTTAAAACGGTTCAGCATGTTCGAGAAACCCTTGATACGGATAGTAACTATATAGGAAAAAATATTAAGATTCACTTATTGATGGAATACGTTACCCCGGAAGAAGCATTAAAAATTAATATTCCGGGAGTTGACGGAATATGGACTTCAAAAATAGGAACTTCAAGTCATGCATCAATCTCTGCAAGGCGAAAAGGAATTATGTTTTTGAGCGAAGTACAAATGAAAAAAGAAAATAGTTCTTGGACTATCGGGAACGGGCATATAAATTTAGCTACTGTGAACAACTTTGATGTTTTTACTACTGTCGGAAATTCTCCGATTTATGGCGGGAATATTTTCAAAGGAGAAATTCCACTTAAAAATCGTAAAAAACAAGAAGTCGACGAAGAAAACTAACAGGGGATATCCGAGGCTATTACTTTATACCAAAAGTAAGGGTTTTTTTATCTTGTGGCAACGTGAAGCTATGCAATCTTCCAATTCTTAATCTTGTTCCATAGAAAGCTGCTTTAATTAATTTTTTTTTCATACTATAATTTTTATCAGCAAATCAATAACATTATCGCTTGATATTGTCGGGAAATCTACCCTGGTTTCATAAATAAAAAAGTAAAAAGGTTAATTATGACGAGAATATTACTTGTTAATGACGACGGAATCAAAGCTCATGGAATTAGGGCGTTGTATGAAGTAGCGAAAGAATTCGGAGAAATAGTAATTGTGGCACCGCTTGAGCAGCAAAGTGCTACGTCTCATTCGATAACCATAGAAAAGCCGCTTGTCTATGAAAAGGTGGATTTTGATGGCAAGGTGGTGGCCGCATATGCAGTTAACGGAACTCCGGTTGATTGTGTGAAAATAGCTTTAAATATTATTTTGGAAGCAAAACCGGATATCGTTTTATCCGGTATAAACTGGGGGGCTAATCTCGGCGCCAGCGTTATTTATTCCGGGACAGTAGGTGCAGCCTTGGAGGCCAGTTTTCATGATCTGCCTGCGATTGCTTTTTCCCTTAAATCTGAAAAAAAAGAGGATTATACCTTTGCCCAAAAAGTCGTCAGAGAAATTCTTCGAACCTTCAAAATGAACGAATCATTTCATCCCGGAGTATTGAATGTTAATATCCCTTACATAAAAGAAAAAGATTTTAAAGGTTATCGTGTAACCCATCAAACTAATTCTTCCTGGCACGAAGAGTATATTATAAAAACATCTAATACCGGGGAGAGATTTCATGTGTTATCCGGCGAATTATTACCGATAAGTGATGATAAAAATGGCGATATTCTCGCACTGACCAACAACTATGTCTCCATTACGCCCATTACCCCTGATTTTACCGACTATAAGAGCCTGGAAAAATTAAAAGAGGTTTTCTGAATTGCACAGATCACTAAAGATCGCGATTATTCCATCATCCAATCCAATTCTGGAATGCATGGAGTTAGCTCTTCGTGACTTGGGCGTATCCCTTCTGGCTATCTCTGTCGTCAAAGAGAATAATTCCTTTGTAATCAACAATAGCGAAATAGAAAAATTAGTTCAGTTTAAACCGGACTTTGTTTTTTTTATTGCAAGGACAGGCTTGCTGCCCATAAATCGAGAAGGAGGGTTAACCAATCATCTCCTTGATGAACTTCAAATCCGTTATGTTATTTTCTATTTCGATTTTCCTCGCTGTATGCCTCAGCTTTGTGCGTATTCTCATAACTTTCTCCAGCATATCTTCACATGGGATAGGACCCATGTTGATATTTTTAAATATTATGGTTTTTCCCGGGTATCATTTCTTCCGCTCGCTTATTCTACTCAATACTTTAGTGCTCCTGCTAGTAGAGAAAAAACCTATGATATTTGCTTTATCGGATTTTTGTTCCCCCCCAAAGATATTACACAATTTTATAATTCGCTGAATGCAAGGTTAAAGCGAAAAGCTGATGAACTTCTAAACAAAAAAATTAAAGAGGAAGCCTATAAAATATTTGTGCTGGACAATATGCTTGCTTCAGAGCAATTGGATCAATTTACTCATTATTTTAATTACATAAACTATCGATACAATAATTATAAGAGAAAATCCTACATCTCTTATCTCTCGAAATCTAAAGATGTCCACGTGTTCGGGGACGAGCTTTGGCGCGAAGTAGCTGGCATAACAGTACATAGTCCGGTAAATTATAAAGAGGCTATTGTTTCAGTATTTGCGAACTCAAAGATCAATCTTAATTTTACTTCGGCGCATAATACTACTGCACTAACCCAACGCATCTTTGATTGCTTTGGAAGTGGCGAGTTTTTGCTTAGCGATCGCCAGGACGATAATGCGTATCTCTTTTCCGTAGATAATATAGAAATCCCAACATTTTCCTCAAAATCAGACCTGGTGGATAAGGTGAATTATTTTTTATCTCATCCGGAAGAAAGATTTGAGATTGTACAAAGAACCCAGAAGGTCGTTTTGGAAAAACATACCTGGGAATGCAGGATGAAGACAGCCTTAGATATCCTTCTGAAAAACTAAGGCTTATTTTCCCATTTATAATAAATCAGTTTTCATGTAAAATTGAATTGTAATTCAAAAAAATGTTCTAGCTAAGCAAATTTTAAGTATGGGAAATTGGGAAAGGATCTGACAATGGTTGTAGATAATCAAAAAATTACCTCATTACTCAATAACAAGCACTTCTGGAAGGTGCAGGAGATGTTGGTGAGCGAAAAGAATGCATTGAAAGATCAGCAGGAAATAGCCGCTATTCAGGCACGGATTGACGAAGTTTTTACGTTAATCAAGAAACAGGCGGAGACAAATAGTATGCCTGCTAAGTTAACCTTTGGAACTTCCGGGTGGAGGGCTATCATTGGAGAGGATTATACTGTATCGAATGTTGAGCGTGTTACCCAAGCGGTCGTTGATATGATGAAAACCGACGAGTTTCTTAAAGAAATCGGTGTAACTTCCTTCGAAGAAGTCCAGTCGATGGGCGGGCTCCTTGGATTCGATTCCAGGTTTATGGGGCATGAGTTCGCAACCGCAGCAGCTCAGGTGCTCGCCGGGAACGGGATAAAAATATACTACGCTGGTATGGCTACGACGCCGGAATTATCGGCTGCAGTTGTCGAGCTCAAGTGTGCCTTTTCTATTAACCTTACCCCAAGCCATAACCCATTCCAGTGGGCCGGATACAAATTTAATCCTTCTGACGGCGGTCCTGCAGGGCCGAACCTGACGGAAATTATCGAACAGAAGTATTCCCTGATTTTAGAAACTGCTAAGGTAATTGGCGACAAGCATTTTGCCTGGCAACAGGTTGATACAATCGACCTGTATAAACAATTTTTATTGAAAAGGAATAGCGTTGTCATCCTGGATGATTTGGTCAAAAAAATTAACAATAGCGATATCTTTCTGGCCTTTGATAATGTAAATGGTGCTACGAGAGGCAGGCTTGAACGGCTTCTTAATGGCGTTGATCCAAGAAAAATATCATATTTACGAACAAACACCGATTACCTTTTCGGTGGAGTGAAACCGGAACCATCCTCTGGGAATATGCAGCTGGTGATGAATGAACTTAAGCTTCATAGCAACAAGTTTAAGATTGGCGCGATAATGGACCCCGACGGAGATAGGGTGCGAGTGACTGACGGGGTGGAAGAGATCGAAATGAATTTTTTTGGCGCAATGGTGCTGTACTATCTCCATAAAGTAAAGGGTTTACAAGGAATCCTGGCCAAATCAGTCGCAACCTCGAATTTCGCAAATGCCGTAGCTGATCGTTTTGGTTTGGAAATAAGGGAGACTGCAGTCGGGTTCAAGGAGTTTCGTCCTTACCTTAAGGAAGATGCGAGGGAGAAAGCTATCGTTGCCTTCGAAGAGAGCGATGGCATTACCATGCAAAATCACACACTGGAAAAAGATGCCCTTATCGGTGCACTTCTGGCGATTATGATGGTCATAGATATAGGGAAAAGCTTGTCCGAAATTCGAAAAGAAGTACAGGATTTTGCTGGGACCTATTATCCGGGACGTGGCGGGAAGGAAGTCGATCGGTCGCTATCCGGCTTACCGCTTCAGGAGAAGCTTAGATTGTTGAATAAATACAAACCAGGGAAAACAGTTTTGGTAGATTCTAAAGAAAAAACAATTAAAAAAGATCTGACGCTCGATGGTTATAAATTTGTATTTGAAGATAATAGCTGGCTGCTGATCAGACCATCGGGAACAGAGCCTAAAGTCAGGTTTTATGTGGAAGGGCGCTCAGAAGCTGAAATGGAAAAGTTATTTCATACGGCCGAACATCTTCTTTCCGAGTGTCTTTCATCCTGAAATCATATGATTAAAAAAATTGATCACATCAATATAAGCGTAACGAATTTGGAATCGGCAACGGCATTTTTTTGTCAGCTGGGATTTTCTATTGAGCGGGAGCGAGTCCTGGAAGGTGAATGGATTGATCGAGTCGTTGGTATGGAAAACGTCAAAGCAGCGTTTGTAAGCCTTTGTTTGCCAGGAGCAGAGACCAAGATTGAGTTGCTTCAGTATATTTCTCCGAAAGGCGAGAGCAATCCGGAGATTGACAAGGCGAGTCAAATTGGTTTTAGACATGTCGCTTTTTCTGTTGATGATGTGCAGGAGTTGTACGATCAGCTAAAAGAAAAGAACATTAATTTTTTTAGTAATATCCAGACCAATCCATATGGAAAGAAAATGTGTTATTTTCATGGTCCGGATAATATTATTTTAGAGTTGGCAGAATTCTAACGTAATGTGAAAGTCTATGCATTTTTTATGATATGGTGTAGTATGAAGTCATGAATTTTAACAACAGTTTATTTGCGTTTATAAAAATAGTAGTTATCCTTATTACTATTTCGCTCATCAGTTCCTGCAGCTCGAAGAGCAATACGAATACCTTTTCTGTCTTCAAGAATACCATCCCCTCAAAAGAAAAGATGAATACTAATGGCAGCTTGATTATGACCCTGGCAGGAGATCCGACATACTTTAATCCTATATTATATACTGATAGCGAGTCTGGTTCGGTTGTAGGGCTCTTATTTAACGGGTTGATCAAAGTAAACGAAGACTTGGCGATAGTGCCCGATCTTGCTGAAAAATGGGAAACAAAGAACAATGGTAAAGAGTGGATTTTCCATCTGAAAAAAGGCGTTCTTTTCCATGACGGGATAGAGTTGACTGCTGATGATGTTGTCTATACCTTCCAGAAAATACTTGACACAACAACCAATACCGTGCGAAGAAGCGACTATGTAATCAATGGGAAACCGATTGCCTTTAAGAAAATAGATAAGTATACAGTTAGGTGCGTGCTTCCAGAGACGTTCGCACCCTTTCTTTTGAGCATGGGTATGGGTATTATTCCAAAACATTTGCTTGAAAAAGAGAACATCAACACTGCGGATTTTAATCGTAATCCTATCGGTACAGGGCCTTTTAAGTTCAAAACTTATAAAACTGCAGATAATGTTTTATTAGTCAGGAACGACACTTATTTTGGCAGAAAACCGTTGCTGGCGAAAATATATTTTAAGATTATTAGCGAGGCAAATGTTCGTTTGATTGCACTGCGAAAAGGTGAGATCGATTATGCTACGGTCCCACCCAAAGATTTTGAAAAAATTAAAGCAGAAAATAAAGTTAATGTGTTTGTTTATGATCAGCTTGCCTATACCTACCTAGGGTATAACTACCGTAAACCACCGTTTTCTGATGTTCGTGTTAGACAGGCAATTGCCTATGCTGTTGATAAAAGATGGCTTATTAAATCAATCATGAAAGATCTTGCTACTCCTGTTTACAGCCCATCGCATCCTCTTTTATGGTCGCATAATGATAATGTGAACAAATTTCTTTATAGTCCTGAGAAAGCAAAACAATTATTGAGTCAGGCTGGATGGAAGTTAAGTAATGGTATTTTGAAAAAAGACGGCAAGCCATTTGTTTTTGATATTTATATGTCCAAAGGCAGCACTACTGCCGAGAAAGCTGCCACCAAAATCCAGCAAGACCTGAAGAAAATGGGGATTACCATGAATTTGCGGGTTTTGGAGTGGAGTTCGTTGCTAAAAATTATTAATGCCCCAAAAGATCCGAAAGGGTATGATGCAGTTATGATGGCGTGGAGCCTCGGTCTTGATCCTGATAGCTATGGGATATGGCATTCTTCGGAATACCCTAAAGGATTTAATCATAACGGGTATAAGAACAAAGAAGTTGATAAACTCTTGGTGAAAGGGCGGCAAGTAATTGACCAGGCTGCTCGCAAGAAGGTATATGCTCGTATTTATGATTTGATCGCACAGGATCAACCTTACCTGTTCTTGTGGTCACCCAAAGATGTTGCCGGAGTATCAAGAAGAGTTGGCGGCTTATCAAAACCAGGACCCGCCGGATTATTTGTTAATATCGAAGATGTATTTGTTACGAAATGATAAAAGATATCCTTGTTAAGCGATTGCTACTTCTTTTTCCACTACTGCTTGGAATTACCTTAATATCTTATTTTCTCATGGTACTGGCACCTGGAGATCCTTCTTCCATGATGCTTGATCCTAAAATCAAACCCGCTGATTTAGTAAGAATTAAAGAAAACCTTGGACTCAACAAGCCGGTTATCGTGCAGTACTTTTATTGGTTAAAAAATGTTACCCAAGGTAATTTCGGCTATTCCTATATTAATGGACGTCCTGTTTTCCAGGTAATAGTTGAAAGATTGCCTGCTACCTTGATCCTTATGTCCGCGAGCTTATTTCTCACTTTAATCCTAACCGTGCCATTAGGAATTCTTGCCGCAGTCTATAACCGGAAACATATCGATAATGTGATAACAATTTTTACCTTTGTTGGTATGTCGATTCCTGCCTTTTGGCTTGGATTAATGTCCATCCTGTTTTTTTCCCTGATTTTAGGCTGGTTTCCTTCTTCCGGCATGCTTGATCCCATGAGGATCAATGATTCTATTATTGACCGGATCAAAGATATTTCGCTTCATTTAATACTACCTCTATTAACGATGACAGTCGGTAATCTGGCAGGCCTTACGAAATATATGAAGACAGGAATGCTTAATGTTCTGAATCAAGATTATATTTTAGCCGCACGATCCAGGGGGTTCAGTGAGTTTTTTATCCTTTGGAAATATGCATTCAAAAATGCGATTTTGCCAATTATAACGATTCTCGGATTATCATTGCCTAATCTTGTTGGCGGTTCTTTTATCATAGAATATATTTTTGCCTGGCCTGGAATGGGGCGGTTAGGGGTAGACTCTATTTTTATGCGCGATTTTCCGGTAATAATGGGCATTATTTTGGTATCCTCCGCCCTTATTATTTTAGGAAATTTGTTGGCAGACATTTCTTATTATTTAGTTGACCCGAGAATCTCTTATACAAAGAGAAGTTAAACGGTCCCGGAATACTTTTGAGAGAATAAAGATGTGGAACCATGAGAAGAACAGTTAAACAGATAAGCAAGGATCCATTTATTGTCGTTGGAATAATAATTGTCGGTATGGTATTGGCGATGGCATCTGTTGTGCCGCTTATTATTTCCGGCGATCCTAACCATATTGCTTATGTCAGTGAGCCGCAACCTCCATCCTTAACTCATCCGTTTGGGACGGATGATCTTGGCCGGGACACAATGCTGCGTATAATATTCGGCGCAAGAATCTCTTTGATAGTTGCTTTTGTCTCAGTGCTGATATCACTTTCGATTGGAACGCTGATAGGCTCTATCGCCGGATTCTATGGCGGGGTTGTCGACGAGATTATTATGCGGGTCATAGACGGCCTGATGGCGATCCCGACTATTTTTCTATTACTGACGATCCAGGTATTGCTTACGCCTAGTATATATAATGTCATAATAATTATCGGGGTCACCAGTTGGATGGGGGTGGCGCGGATCGTGAGGGCCGAGGTGTTGGCGCTTGCAGCACGTGATTTTGTAAAAGCTGCACGCTCCTTCGGGTTTGGTAATTCTACCATTATTTTTAAGTGTATTTTGCCAAATGCTTTAGGCCCGCTTTTTGTGACTGCTGTTCTTTCTATGGGAGGTGCGATACTCACAGAGTCTGCCCTGAGTTACTTCGGACTTGGAGTCCAGCCTCCTCAACCGAGTTGGGGCAATATGCTTTATAATGCCCAGGATTACTTGCTTGATGCCTGGTGGATGACTTTTTTCCCGGGAGTTTTTATTTTGCTGACGGTGTTGGCCTTAAATTTTATTGGAGATGGAATGTATCGGATATTTAATCCAAAAAGTTAAAAGGAGCAGATCATGCTGGAAGTATATGACCTAAGAGTGTCCTTTAAAGCCGGTAAAGATGTAGTTCAGGCGGTGGATGGGGTTACCTTAAAAGTGGATAAGCAACAGATTGTCGGGATTGTCGGCGAGTCAGGGTGTGGCAAAACCGTGACGGCTTTATCATTACTAAAATTACTTCCTCCTGATAGTGCAATCAGTGGAAAAATAGTGTGGAACGGGAATGATATTCTGGCTATGGCACCGAAAGAACTCCGTACAATAAGAGGTTCTCAGATTTCAATGATTTTTCAGAATCCGGTATCATCGCTTAATCCTGTATTCACCATTGGGAAACAGCTTATTGATGTGGTCCTTCTTCATCGTAAGCTATCAAAAGCGGATGCACAAAAAGAGGTTATCAAGCTATTACATTTAGTCAAAATACCTGCGGCAGAAAAACGCCTCAATGATTATCCGCATCAGTTCAGTGGGGGAATGTGCCAGCGAATAATGATTGCTATGGCGATTGCAGCCCGGCCTGATTTGTTGATTGCAGATGAATCAACCGCTTCTTTGGACGTTACCATCCAAGCCCAGATAATTGAGCTTCTCAAAGAGCTTAACGAAGAACTTGGGATGTCGATAATCATGATTTCTCACGATCTGGGAGTAATCTCTCAGATGTGCAATTATGTTGCCATAATGTATTTAGGCCGCATCGTTGAATATGGGCCTATAGACGCTGTTTTTCGCAATTCAGCGCATCCATATACGGAAGCATTACTTAATTCTATTCCGGTTACTGATCCCAGCAGAAGAAAAAAGATGGAGATACTTAAAGGCGATATTCCAAGCCCTATCAATCTGCCGGATGGATGCAGATTTTCTGGGAGATGCAAATATAAGCAGGCGCTATGCATAACTGAGTATCCTCCGATTCGCAGTAACAATGACGGGCATGAAGTCGCCTGTTTTTTCCCTGTTCATTAATTCCCCAATCGGGTTAACGTGAAAATCATTCATAGAAAAAAAGCATGTTTTAAAATCCTGCTAGAATAATAATGAATTATATGAGAATATACCTAAACATTGTTCAGGCAAGTTGATTTAGAAAGTTATAGTGTTTTCGGTATATTTCAGGGTTTCTGCGTTATTTGATTATGTATTATTGTGTAAGATGAGAAATATTAACTGTTGACACATTAATCACTTCATGATAGATTTTTACACTGTTTCGTGTGGAAGTCTTAATGCTTGAGTTCGAAGCATATATAAATAATTTTTGTAAACGAGGAGTGTTTACTTTGAAAGTTTTAGTAACGTTAGAATGTACAGAATGCAAAGAAAGAAATTATTCTACCAGCAAGAATAAAAAGAATACCACTGAAAGAATTGAGTTAAAGAAGTATTGTCCGCGATGTAGAGTACACAGAGCACACAAAGAAACAAAATAAAAGGTTCTTAGGTCTGTAGCTCCAACTGGTAGAGCGGCGGTCTCCAAAACCGTAGGTTGACGGTTCGAATCCGTCCAGGCCTGCCAAAATATAATAAAAATGACAAAAGCGAAAATAAATATAAATATGAAGAAAATAAATAAAAAAGATTTAGAAACAGTGCAAAAAGAGACCGTGACAAAAGAAAACAATTCTTCGCGACGTAAAGGTTTCGTTAAGTCATTTAATGAGTTTGTTGAAGAAACAAAGTCAGAGTTAAGTAAAGTAACTTGGCTCGACAGGAAAAAGCTTTTTGCTTATTTTGTTATTGTACTGATTATTACATTCGCAATAACTTTTTTTGTGTCCGCGATAGACGTTGTTATATCAGAAACATTTAAGCTTTTAAAATCTACAATTTAAGATGGAGTAATGTTCTACAATGAGTGAAGAAACTATTAATTCTGGAGAAGAAAAAGCAAATCAACCTAACCCTCAGACGGAAGAAATCAATAGAGATAAAGGGCAGTGGTTTATTTTGCAAACCTATTCGGGGCATGAGAAAAAGGTTAAGCAGTCTCTTCTGCAAAAAATAATTAAGCTAGAGCTGCAAGACAGAATCCATGAGGTCTTAATCCCTGAAGAAGAAACTATAGAAATAAAAGATAATAAACGAGTAGAAAAAATAAAGAAAATGTTTCCCGGGTACATTTTTATCCGTATGGATCTCGATGATGAAGTATGGTACCATGTGAAAGTTATTCCAGGTGTATCAAAATTCATATCATCGAAGACCAGGCCAACTCCAGTAACCGACAAAGAGATGCTTAGGGTCTTAAAGCAAGTTGGAGTGAAAACGCCGAAGATTGAAGTTGATTTTGAAATCGGCGAGGTGGTAAAAATCATTGCTGGACCTTTTAGAGGTTATTCTGGCCCTATACAGGAAATTACACCGGAGAGGGGTAAACTGAAATCGTTAATTGCGATATTTGGTCGAGAAACTCCTGTGGAACTTGATTTTGAACAAGTAGAAAAACAACGATAGTACGGGAGGTTGAACTAAATTGGCTAAGGAAGTTAAGACAGTAATAAAGTTACAAATCACAGCAGGTAAAGCAAACCCTTCACCACCAATAGGTCCTGCTTTAGGCCAGCATGGTGTGAATATTATGGAATTTTGTAAAGCTTATAATGAAAAAACAAAAGATAAAGGGGATCTGGTAATTCCTGTAGAAATAAGTGTTTACACAGATCGTTCATTTTCGTTTGTTCTAAAAACTCCACCTGCAGCAGTGTTAATTAAAAAGGCTGCGAATGTTGCGAAAGGTTCTGCGGAACCAAATAAGAACAAGATAGCAACTCTTACGAAAGATCAAATTAGAGAGATTGCTGAGGTGAAAATGCCTGATTTAAATACAAAGAATATAGAACAGGCAATGAAGATTATAGAAGGTTCTGCACGAAGCATGGGCATCATGGTAAAGTAAATGGAGGTAATTTCCGTGGGAAAGAATTATGATAATAAAAAACAGTTAATAGATAAAGAAAAAGATTATGATATAAAAGAAGCAATGACTCTGGTGCGCGATTTGAGCTATACCAAATTTGATGGAACAGTAGAAGCGTCTTTTAAGTTAGGAATTGATGTTCGGCACAGCGATCAGCAAGTCAGAGGGACATTGACACTGCCTCATGGATTAGGCAAGAAAATTCGAGTTGCAGTAATCACGAAGGAAGATAAAGTTGCTGAAGCGAATGAAGCTGGTGCTGATGTCGTAGGCGGAGATGATTTAATTGAAAACATTAAAAAAGGATTCCTGGATTTTGACGTCCTTATAGCAACTCCAAATATGATGAGCAAGACAGGTCCTCTAGGAAAGATATTAGGTCGAAGAGGTTTAATGCCGAATCCTAAAACCGGAACTGTAACAACTGATATTAAGAAGGCTGTAAAAGAATTTAAAGAAGGAAAAGTAGAATATAGAGCAGATAAATTTGGAATAATACATATGCCAATAGGCAAGGTTTCTTTTGCTGCTGAGAAATTACTTGATAATTTTCGAATTGTATATGATACTATTGTACGAGTTAAGCCTTCATCGTCAAAAGGGCAATATATGAGAAGTATAGCTTTAGCGCCTACAATGGGGCCAAGCGTAAAGGTAGATACGCAAAAAGTAAAATTTTAGATTTATATAAACCGAAGAAATAGGTGCCACAAAAGGCTTAATATCCTATGGAGGTTGGATACAGAGTGATGGATTATATGAACCATCGGTATTCAGCCGATGGTTTTTTTATTTTCAGATAGACTATGAGGAGGAGTTACTATGGTAAGACCGGAAAAAGTAAAGGTAGTTGACGAAACAAGAAGTATTATTGATGAGAGTTCAATAGCCATTGTTGCTGATTATCGAGGTACTAATGTTACGAAACTAAACGAACTGCGAAACAAATTGAGAGAAAGTGATACGGTATGTAAGGTATTAAAGAACACATTAGTGAAGATAGCTCTTACAGAAGCAAAAGTTCCGTTCAACGAAGAGTTGTTTGTCGGACCATCAATTTTTATTTTTGGAAAAAGCGATCCGGTAACTCCTGCAAAGGTTCTTGCCGATTTTGCTAAGAATAATGAATTCTTTAAGGTAAAAGGCGGGTTTTTAGATAAAAAGCAGATAACAATTGCTGATATTAAAAACTTAGCAAGCTTACCGAATAGAGAACAACTGATTGCCCAAGTAATTGGTACAATGAATGCACCGATACGTGGACTAGTTACTGTATTGTCTGGCCCTATGCGAAATTTCGCTAATGTAATAGAAGCGATAAGAAAGCAAAAGGAAGACGGTAATCAGTAATATTTTAAATAAATATAAAAAAAATTAGGAGGTGAAAAGAGTGTCAAATACTGAAATAATAGATCAAATTGAGAAAATGTCAGTGCTAGAGCTTTCACAGTTAGTAAAAGCATTAGAAGAAAAGTTCGGCGTAAGCGCAGCTGCCCCAATGGCCTTTGCTGCTGCTCCAACTGCTGCTCCTGCTGAAGAAGCTGTAGAGAAGACAGAATTTGAAGTGGTTCTTATAAGCGCTGGGGAGAAAAAGATCGGTGTTCTAAAAGTTCTAAGAGAGTTGACAGGGCTTGGATTAAAAGAAGCGAAAGCAATTGTTGATTCAGCACCGAAGTCTGTCAAAGAGAAAGCGACTAAAGAAGAAGCAGAAGATATGAAAAAGAAGCTTGAAGCAGAAGGCGCAACAATCGAAGTAAAATAAAGTTGTTGAAATATAATTATTATAGAGTATAATATTAGTTTGCGAATAGCAAGAGTAGTGTATGCTAACTCTTGCTATTCGCAATGTGCTTATTTCAAGCATGACAATTTAAAAACGAGGTGGTTTTTCTAGTGGCTATACACAACGCAACGAGAATTAATCTCCATCCAAATGCGAAACCCGATATACTACCAGTTCCTGATTTAGTTGAACTACAAAAAAGTTCGTATGAGCGATTTATTAAAGAAGGACTCAAAGAAGAGTTGAAAAGTATTTCGCCTATCATAGGATATAATGGCAGATATGAATTAGAATTTTTGGATGACTATTCTATTGGAGAACCTGAGTTCGATTTAGAGGAATGTAAAGTAAAAGAAATTACATACGCAGCTCCTTTGCGAGTATCCGTAAGGTTAATTGACAAGGAAACCGGTGAGGTTAAGGTTCAAGAAGTTTTTATGGGAGATATCCCGAAGATGACCGAAAAAGGGACCTTCCTAATCAATGGTGCAGAAAGAGTTGTTGTTAGTCAGTTTGTCAGATCTCCTGGTGTTTATTTTGGTGAAAAAATTGATAAACAAGGATTAAGAACTAGTCAGGCAACTGTTATTCCTAATCGTGGGGCATGGTTTGATGTAGAAATTGATAAGAACAAGGTTTTCTACGCGCATATTAACAAAATGAAAAAAATCCCGTTTTCTATTTTTCTTGGGGCAATCGGTATTAATGAAGCTGAGATGAAATCGGCCTGTAAAGAAGCAGAATTTATTGAAAATACACTTGAAAAGGGACCGGTAGAATCTCCAACAGATGCACTCTTAGAAATTTATAGAAAATTACGTCCAGGTGACCCTCTAACAATAGAGGGAGCAAAGTTATTACTAAGCAACCTGTTTTTTGATGACAAAAAATATGACCTTGGAAAAGTTGGAAGATATAAGCTAAATAAGAGACTCGGAGTTAGTATTGACAGGAATTGCTATGTATTAACCAAAGAAGATATTCTATCAATTATGAATGAATTGATAGATGTTTTTAATGGCGAGGGTTTCACAGATGATATTGATCATTTAGGGAATCGTCGTGTTAGATCAGTTGGAGAATTAATGCAGTTACAATTTCGAGTCGGGCTAGCTAGATTAGAGAGATTAATTAAAGAGCAGATGGCGATAAGTGAATCAGAAAAAATAGTTCCTCAGAATCTAATCAATATAAGGCCATTGGTTTCAGTAATGAGGGAATTTTTTGGATCCAGCCAGTTATCCCAGTTTATGGACCAGACAAATCCTTTGGCAGAGTTAACACACAGACGAAGGTTAAGTGCACTTGGTCCTGGCGGGCTTACAAAAGAGCGCGCAGGTTATGAAGTTCGTGATATACATCCGTCGCATTATGGTAGGATATGTGTTATTGAAACTCCTGAAGGACCAAATGCCGGATTAATTGGGCCATTGGGAACATACGCACGGACTAATGAATTTGGTTTTATCGAAACACCATATAGAAAAGTAGTAAATAAAAAAGTCACGAACGAGATAGAGTACTTAACTGCAGATATTGAAGACCGGTTTAGAATTGCACCTTGTGATGTACATATAGATGATAATAATAATTTAATTGATAAACAAGTGCCGGTCAGATACAAGAAAGAGTTTATTCTAGGGAAAGCTGAAGATGTAGATTATATTGGGGTATCTCCAAAGCAGCTTTTGGGTATAACAACAGCTTTAATCCCATTTCTTGAACACGATGATGCTAACAGAGCTCTTATGGGAGCAAACATGCAACGTCAAGCTACTCCACTGATCCGGCCTGATAGACCTTATGTTGGTACCGGTATGGAACGAGAAATTGCTCGATATGGTGGTGCTTTGGTTCTTGCGGAGGAAGAAGGATCTGTACAGAAGGTGACCTCAGATGAAATTGTTGTTGGCCGCGGAAAGAAGAAAAAAGTTTATTTATTGCATAAATATCAACGGTCTAATCAAAATACTTGCGTTAATCATAAACCTATCGTAAGAGTTGGTGATGAAGTTAAGGCTGGCGATGTATTAGCTGACGGGCCTTCATCCAAAGATGGCGAGCTTGCTTTAGGAAAAAATATTTTAGTTGCATTTATGCCATGGGAAGGCTTCAATTATGAGGATTCTGTCTTAATAAGCGAAAGAATGGTAATTGATGATACTTTTACTACGGTGCATATTAATCGATTTGAAGTAGATGTTAGGTCAACTAAACTTGGAGATGAAGAATTAACAAGAGAAGTTCCGAATGTATCCGAAGATGCGTTAAAGGAACTTGATGAAAAAGGTATCATTCGAATTGGTGCTGAAGTAAAAGCAGGAGATATCCTAGTTGGGAAAGTAACGCCGAAGGGTGAAACTGAGCCACCGGCAGAGGAAAAACTTTTACGCGCTATATTTGGAGATAAAGCTAGAGATATGAGAGATACTTCTCTAAGAGTGCCTTCAGGGGAAACCGGCAAAATAGTTGATGTTAGAGTATTTTCTAGAGAAAATGATGATAAATTACCCTCTGGTGTGAATGCTGTAGTGAGGATATATGTAGCTCAATTAAGGAAAATATCTATTGGGGATAAGGTAGCTGGAAGACATGGAAACAAGGGAGTTATTTCAAAGATACTTCCTGTCGAGGATATGCCAATGTTACCTGATGGAACTCACGTTGATATGGTTCTTAATCCATTAGGTGTTCCTTCACGTATGAATGTCGGTCAAATATACGAAACACTTCTTGGAAACGCTGCCTGGGCTAAGAATATACATTATGAAGTTTCACCTTTTGATGAATCCTTAGGAGAGGAAGCATCACGAAAGGCGATTGAACGAGAACTTAATGAATCAAGTAAAATACCTGGATTTGAATGGCTATCAAATGGCGGGAAAGTTAAATTAAGGGATGGTCGGACCGGTGAATATTTTGACAAGGAAATTACTGTTGGAAAAATGTATATGTTAAAACTTATTCACCTTGTTGATGATAAAATTCATGCACGATCTACAGGTCCTTACTCATTAGTAACTCAACAGCCACTTGGGGGAAAAGCCCAATTTGGTGGTCAGCGATTTGGTGAAATGGAAGTGTGGGCACTAGAAGCTTATGGCGCGGCACATTTACTTCAGGAATTGCTAACTATTAAGTCTGATGATGTAAGTGGTAGGGCTAAGGCGTATGAGGCTATTATTAAAGGTAAGCCAATCCAAAAATCTGGCACTCCAGAATCGTTTAAAGTTTTACTTCGTGAATTAAGAAGTATTGCTCTTGACGTAAGGGTGCTTGATGAAGACGGTACAGAGATTGATAACAGATAATTATCAATTTATAAAGAAAATATTGTTCCTAGTTGAAAGGGGATATAATTAATGTTAGCTACGAGTTCTAGCGGATTTAAAAAGATAAAAATCGGGGTTGCTTCGCCGGAAAGAATACGGTTTTGGTCTTATGGTGAAGTTGAAAAACCAGAAACGATTAACTATAGAACTTTTCGTCCTGAGAGAAAAGGACTTTTTTGTGAAAAAATATTCGGTCCGGTAAAAGATTGGGAATGTGCTTGCGGGAAATACAGGCGTGTTCGATATCGAGGGATTATTTGCGAAAGGTGCGGAGTTGAAGTTACCCATTCAAAAGTCCGAAGAGAGCGAATGGGGCATATTGAACTTGCTACTCCAGTATCGCATATATGGTATTTAAAGGGCATCCCAAGTTATATGGGTGTGCTGCTAAACATGACCGTCAGGACTTTAGAAGATGTAATCTATTATGATTCTTATATTGTAACGGATGTAGATGATGCAATTGCAGATCAATTACAAGAAAAGCAACTTTTATCAGAATCTGAATATTTGGAGTTAAAAGAAAAATTTGGAAATAAGTTCAAAGCGGATATTGGCGCAAAAGCAATTAGAGATTTGCTTGCGAAAATAGAGATCAATAAACTTATAGAAGAACTTCGTGAAGAGATCAAAAGTTCAAAAGGTCAAAAGAAAATAAAGGTTACTAAGAGATTAAGGATTGCTGAATCTTTCGGCAAAGCTGGGAATAAACCTGACTGGATGGTCATGGATGTTATTCCTGTAATGCCGCCAGATCTCAGACCAATGGTTCAGTTGGAAGGCGGTAGGTTTGCAACTTCGGATCTTAATGACCTGTATCGTCGAGTAGTAAACAGGAATAATCGACTAAAGAGGTTACTTGATCTTGGTGCACCAGGAATGATAATCAGGAACGAAAAACGAATGCTGCAAGAATCTGTCGATGTTTTGATTAATAATGGTAGTAGAGGCCGTTCCGTAACCGGATCTAATGGCAGGCCATTAAAGTCGTTAAGCGAAATCATCCAAGGTAAACAAGGCAGATTTAGACAAAACTTGCTCGGTAAGCGAGTCGATTATTCAGGTAGATCAGTAATTGTTGTTGGACCTCACCTCAAATTACATCAATGCGGTCTACCAAAAACTATGGCGCTGGAGTTATTTAAGCCATTTGTAATAAGAAGACTTGTTGAGAAAGATATTGTTCAGAATGTTAAGAGTGCGAAAAGAAAGATAGAAAGAAAAGATATTGTCGTTTGGGATGCATTAGAAGAGGTTATTGAGGGACATCCTGTATTGCTTAATCGTGCTCCAACGCTTCATCGACTTGGAATTCAAGCGTTTGAACCTGTATTAGTTGAAGGTAAGGCAATCCAAATTCCCCCACTTGTATGTTCAGCGTTTAATGCCGATTTTGATGGTGATCAGATGGCCATTCATATTCCTCTTTCAATAGAAGCACAAGCAGAAGCACGACTTTTAATGTTGGCAAGCAATAACATATTATCACCAGCAAATGGAAGATCAATTGTGACACCAACGCAGGATATGGTACTAGGCCTCTATTATTTAACTACCGCAAACAAACATTCTAAAAAAGGTGAAGGCATGGTTTTTATGAGCGATGAAGAAGCTATAAAAGCGTATGAGCTTAGAGCTGCAGATTTGCAAACAAAGATCACCGTGAGAAGACATGGGAAAAGAATAGAGTCAACCATCGGTAGAATAATTTTTAATGATTCAATAAATGTTATTATTCATGAAAAGAATGGGCTTCAGGAACATGATTTTATTAACGAAGTCGTTGGTAAAAAACAGATAGCTAATTTATTATTAAAATGGTTTAAGACATATGGTACCAAAGTTGCTGCAGAATTAGCTGATCAAATGAAAGATTTAGGTTTTAAATTTTCAACAACAGCCGGCTTCTCAATTTCTATTGATGATCTTGTAGTACCTGAAAGTAAAAAGGAAATCATTGCTCGATCAGAAGATGAGAGTGCACAAGTAGAAAAGCTTTATCAACAAGGCATCCTATCAAGCAGAGAAAAGAAGCAGAAAATTATTGAAATATGGAGAGGAACTTCAGAACGAGTAACTGAAGCAATGCTTGAAGGTTTCGATGAGTTAAATAATATTTTTGTTATGGCAAACTCTGGAGCTAGAGGAAGTGTTGACCAAGTTAAACAGTTAGCAGGAATGCGAGGTCTAATGGCTGATTCTCAAGGGAACACCGTAGATATTCCAATTAAGTCTAACTTTAGAGAAGGATTAACATTAACTGAATATTTTATTTCTTCGTACGGTGCTCGTAAGGGTTTGGTAGATACTGCTTTACGTACGGCAGACTCAGGTTATTTAACGAGAAGGCTTGTCGATGTTGCACAAGACGTAATTATCAATGAAGAAGATTGTCAGACAAAGAAAGGTATAATATTAACAGAAATTACTGGTATTATACCCTTAGCTGAAAGGCTTGAAGGAAGGACAACCCTTGATGATGTCATTAGCAGAAAAACAGGTCAGGTAATTTTAAAAGCCGATGAAGAAATTGATTATGATAAAGCAAAAGAGATTGTAGCTGCTGGCATAGAAGATGTACGAGTTCGCTCTGTTTTAACCTGTCGTGCAAAGGTAGGTATTTGTCAGAAGTGTTATGGCAGAGATTTATCATCTCATCAGTTGATAAGTTTAGGTGAAGCTGTTGGTATTATTGCAGCGCAGTCAATTGGAGAGCCTGGAACCCAGCTGACGATGAGAACCTTCCATACTGGTGGTGTTGATTTAAGTAAAGCATCTAAAATAGAATTAAAATCAACAAAGACAGGTACTGTGCGATTAAGCTCAGATATGCAGCTAAAGAAACTTAAAGATGAATTTGGAAGAGATATTGTTTTAGTTGTTAGAGAGGGTAAATTGCAGGTAAAAGGGAAAGAGCCAAACAATGAAGAAAGTATCGCAGTACCGAGGGGTGCGTTATTATTAATTACAAATAATCAGAAGGTTGATCCTGATACAGTATTAGCAGTTCACGATCAAACTTTTGAATACATTATTTCTGGTCATCGTGGGCAGGTGTATCTACTTAACTTAGACATTATTGAAAAGAAGGATAGTGCCGGTGCATTTGTAGGGTGGATATCTAAGAGCGATGGTGAAGTTTTATTAATTGATGTCAATAAAAAGTTAGATGTGGATATAGTAGAAGGTACCAAGATCAAAGTAAAAGTTGGCCAGTTACTAAAAAAAGGTGAGATACTTGCTGGTGAAGTTAAGTCTCCTATAGCAGGTGTTATATTTGATATAAATGCAAATAAAGTAATAATTAATCCTGGAGAATCATATCCAATTTCTGCTGGTTCCGATATTATGGTTAAAAATGGACAGGTAGTTGAAGTAAATGATATCTTGGCTCGTGAATCAGCCGGTTCAATGCTTATGCAAAGAGCAAGGGATATTGTTTCAGGTTTACCGAGAGTTGAAGAACTGTTTGAAGCAAGGAAACCTAAGTTGCAATCAATACTAAGTGAAATAGATGGTACTGTTGAAACTTCTGAAAAAGGTGGCTTGCGTCTTATTATTGTTCATGATCCTGTTACAAGTGAATCGAAAGAGTACAAAGTTCCATTAGGTACTAAGCTCAAGGTATATACAGGAAAAGAAGTTAAAAAGGGTGATTTGCTTACTGACGGCGTAATTAATCCTCATGACTTGATTATTATTTTAGGAGTACAGCAGGCACAAGAATATCTTCTAGAAGAAATTCAGAAGGTATACAGAAGCCAGGGTGTTACAATAAATGATAAGCATATTGAAGTAATTATGAGGCAAATGACAAAGCGTATCCAAATTGTCGAAATGGGAGATTCCGATCTGCTACCGGATGAAAAAATCGATATAATTGAGTTTGAGGAGATTAATAAACGCTTAAGAGGTGAAGGAAAACAACCAGCTCGAGGAACCAGGGTTCTTTTGGGTATTACCAAAGCATCTCTTAATACGGATAGTTTTATATCAGCCGCATCGTTTCAAGAAACCGCAAGAGTTTTGACTATGGCTGCTGTTCGAGGACAAATTGATGATATGGTCGCATTAAAAGAGAATGTAATAATTGGCAAATTGATACCGGCAGGTACAGGTTTCCCAAAATTCAGAAATATTGAGATCTCTATGAAAGATATTGTTGGTGAAGACAATGTTGTTGAAGAACCAGTACAAGACGTCATAGAGGAAATGGTTGAATAAATGTAGGTATTAATATTGTTGACAAAACAATATGCCTATACTATAATGTCGTCCGTTGTCTAAAAATAATGGAATGACATGGGAAATAATAGGAACATTGGAGGAAAGATAAGTGCCGACTATTAACCAATTAGTAAGCAAGGGAAGAAAAAAGAAAATTACCAAAAACAAGGTTCCGGCCTTGACTCAATGCCCTCAAAAAAGAGGAGTTTGTACGAGGGTTTATACAACGACTCCTAAGAAACCTAATTCAGCTTTACGTAAAGTTGCGAGAATAAGGCTAACAAATGGTCAGGAAGTTACATCGTATATTCCAGGAGAGGGTCATAATTTGCAAGAACACTCTGTTGTTATGATTCGTGGAGGTAGGGTTAAGGATTTGCCTGGAGTTAGATACCATATAATACGCGGAACATTGGATACTGCTGGAGTAGACAAGAAGAGACAAGCACGATCAAAATATGGGTCGAAAAGGGCTAAGAAGAAATAGAGGAGGAAAGATTTATGCCGAGACGCAGTAGAACGTTAAAGAGAAATGTAGTTATAGATACTAAATTCAATAGTACGTTAGTTGGACAACTCATAAACAGAGTTATGTGGGATGGTAAAAAAGATATAGCAGAGAAGATTGTTTATGGAACGTTTGATGAGCTAAGTGCTAAGTTGGGAAAGCCTTCAATAGACATATTTGAAGAAGCATTAAAAAACATTGCACCAATAATGGAAGTTAAGTCTCGTAGAGTGGGTGGGTCAACGTATCAGGTGCCTGTAGAAGTAAGAAAGACCAGAAGCATTTCGCTAGCTTTGAGATGGCTAGTGGGTAATGCACGAAAAAGAAGTGGTAAAACTATGGTAGATAAGTTAACTGCAGAAATATTAGACTCGTTCAATAAGACGGGCGCATCGATTAAAAAGAGAGAAGATACTCATAAAATGGCAGAAGCAAACAAGGCATTTGCACATTTTAAGTGGTAATTTAAAGATAACGATTAAATAGGGAGTTAGTTTTAATGTCAAATAATAAAGAAACATTAGATATATATAGAAATATTGGAATTGCTGCTCATATTGATGCTGGTAAAACTACATTAACCGAAAGAATTTTGTACTATACTGGTATTAATTATAAAATTGGTGAAGTCCATGAAGGTGCTGCAACTATGGATTGGATGGAGCAAGAGCAGGAGCGAGGAATAACAATTACATCTGCTGCAACGACATGCTACTGGAATGGCAAAAGAATTAACATTATTGACACACCAGGGCACGTGGATTTTACTGTAGAAGTTGAACGATCACTTAGGGTTCTTGATGGTATGGTTGCGGTATTCTGTGCAGTTGGCGGAGTCCAGCCACAATCCGAAACAGTATGGCGACAAGCAGTAAAATATCAAGTACCACGCTTAATTTTCGTTAATAAAATGGATAGAGTCGGTGCTGATTTCTTTTCTGTGGTAGAACAAGTTAAAGAGAAATTGCAGGCAAAAGTTGTTCCGGTCCAAATTCCAATTGGACAAGAAGAGAATTTTAAAGGTGTTGTAGATTTAGTAAAAATGAAGGCTTTAGTTTACCAATCGGACGAAATGGGAAAAACGTATGAGGTTATGGAGATTCCAGATGAATTAAGAGAAAAGGCCGAAGAGTATCGGAGTGCAGTCATCGAGGCAGCTGCAGAGGCAAACGATGAATTGATGATGAAGTATTTAGAAGGCGAGGAATTAACTGAAGAAGAGATAATGTCCGGGTTAAGATCTCTAACAATAGTAAACAAAATTGTACCGATGTTTTGTGGTACAGCTTTTAAGAATAAAGGAGTTCAGCCCTTACTTGATGGTGTTAGTGATTATTTGCCATCACCATTGGATGTGCCTTCAGTGAAAGGTGTAAATCCAAGTAATGGAAATGAAGATATTAGAAATGCTGCAATAGATGAACCGTTTGCTGCTTTAGCTTTTAAAGTAGCCACTGATCCGTATGTAGGTAGACTTACTTTTATAAGAGTGTATTCTGGTAAGTTAAGTTCTGGCACCTATGTATATAACTCAACAAAAGGAAAACGTGAAAGAATTGGAAGATTATTGCAAATGCATGCAAATTCAAGGAAAGATATTGATGCAGTACATGCTGGAGACATTTGCGCCGCAATTGGACTGAAAGATACAACTACTGGAGACACGTTATGCGATGAAAAGTTGTCTATCATTTTGGAATCTATGACGTTTCCTGAAACTGTTATATCGGTTGCTGTAGAACCTAAAACAAAAGTAGACCAGGAGAAGATGGGCGAAGCATTGCAAAAGCTGGCAGAAGAAGACCCGACATTTAAGGTAAAAGTGGATCATGAAACAGGGCAAACAATAATTGCTGGAATGGGAGAGCTACATCTCGAAATTATCGTTGATAGAATGAAACGAGAATTTAAAGTTGAAGCTAATGTTGGAAAGCCACAGGTAGCTTATAAAGAAACTATTCGATCGAAAGTTGATCAAGAAGGAAAATTTATAAGGCAAACTGGCGGTCGTGGACAATATGGTCATGTTTATTTAACTGTTGAGCCATTAGAGGCAGGAAAAGGTTTTGAATTTGTTAATGACATAGTCGGTGGAGTTGTACCTAGGGAGTATATCCCCGCAGTTGAAAAGGGAGTCAAGGAGTCGCTAAATAGCGGTGTTATGGCTGGCTATCCTATATTAGATGTGAAAGTTACACTTTATGATGGCTCATACCATGACGTTGATTCATCGGAAATGGCATTTAAAATAGCTGCTTCAATGGCTTTTAAGGATGGTTGTGCAAAAGCTAATCCAGTATTGCTTGAACCATTAATGGATGTTGAAGTAACAGTACCAGAAATAAATATGGGGGATGTAATTGGAGATTTAAACTCGCGTCGAGGCAGGATTGAAGGTATGTCGGCGAAGTTGGGATTGCAGATAATTAAAGGAAAGGCTCCATTGTCTGAAATGTTTGGGTACGCTACAGATTTAAGGTCATTGACACAAGGACGAGGTACTTATACAATGCAATTCGCGGAGTACCAGGAAATTCCAAAGAATATAGCCGACGGAATTATTGAAAAAACTAAAGGTGCGGGTAGATAATCAAGTAATTAATTGATATAAATAAAAAGGAAAGAAAAGAAGAGGGAGGATATATAAAATGGCAAGAGCAAAATTTGAAAGGAACAAGCCACACGTTAATGTTGGTACAATAGGACACGTTGATCATGGTAAAACAACATTGACCGCTGCGATTACCTTTGTATTGGCAAAGAAGGGTCAAGCGACTGCTAAAAAATTTGATGAAATCGATAGTGCGCCTGAAGAAAGAGAACGAGGTATCACTATAGCAACTGCGCACGTAGAATATGAAACACCTAGTCGACATTACGCACACGTTGATTGTCCAGGTCACGCAGATTATGTAAAGAATATGATAACTGGTGCAGCTCAAATGGACGGTGCAATATTGGTTGTATCAGCTGCTGACGGTCCAATGCCACAAACAAGAGAGCACATTTTGTTAGCAAAGCAAGTAAATGTTCCTTATATAGTGGTGTTCATGAATAAAGTTGATATGGTTGATGATCCTGAATTAATAGAATTGGTAGAAATGGAAGTTAGAGAATTATTAAGTAAGTATGATTTCCCTGGAGATGATATTCCAATAATTAAAGGAAGTGCATTAAAGGCACTCGAGAATCCGGAAGATGTTACAGCAACAAAATGTATTTTTGAGCTTATGGAAGCAATTGATTCTTATATACCTACACCTGAAAGAGATATTGATAAGCCGTTTTTAATGCCAGTTGAAGATGTGTTCAGCATTACAGGACGAGGTACTGTAGGAACAGGAAGAATTGAACGAGGTAAAGTTAAGGTTGGCGAAGAAATCGAGATAGTTGGGATGTCTACTGAGACAAGAAAAGCAACTGTAACTGGTGTTGAAATGTTTAGAAAGTCATTGGATGAAGGAATGGCTGGCGATAACATCGGGGCATTGCTAAGAGGCGTTAATAAGGAAGATTTAGAAAGAGGAATGGTACTGGCAAAACCAGGGAGTATTAAGCCGCATACAAAGTTTAAAGCGGAAGTATATGTATTAAAAAAAGAAGAAGGCGGAAGACATACGCCATTTTTCCCAGGATATAGACCTCAATTTTATATGAGGACAACTGATGTTACAGGAGCAATAACGTTTCCTGCTGGAGTGGAAATGGTAATGCCTGGCGATAACATTAATATGGACGTTGAAATGATTGTGCCAGTAGCAATTGAAGAGGGATCAAGGTTCGCGATAAGAGAAGGCGGTAGAACAGTAGGCGCTGGTGTTGTAACGTCAATAATAGCATAATATTAAATGACATATAATCCACCAATACATTATATTGGTGGATTATAATGTTAACTTTCAAGTAGGGAAGGTTTTATAGAATGGTAGTACAAAAGGCAAAACAAAGAATCAGGATTAGATTAAAGTCGTTTGATCATAATATATTAGATCAATCAGCAATGAAGATTGTCGGAACAGCAGAGCGTTCTGGAGCAAAAGTAGTAGGTCCGGTGCCATTACCGACAGACAAAAAGATATGGACGGTACTTAAATCACCGCACGTGAATAAAAGAGGTGGAGAGCATTTTGAAATTAGAACACATAAGAGATTAATTGATATAGTGGATCCACCGGTATCAACAGTTGATGCTTTAATGAAATTAGACCTGCCAGCTGGTGTAGATATTGAAATAAAGTTGAAATAAATTAATTAAGGTGTAGAACAATGAAAGATAATGAAAAATTTATTATAGGAAAAAAAATAGGTATGACTCAGATTTTCGATGAAGAGGGTAACCGTATTTCTGTAACTGTAATAGAAGCTGGGCCTTGTGTTATAGTACAGAAAAAAAATGTAAAAAAAGAAGGCTATGATGCTCTTCAAATAGGTTTCGAAGCAAGGAAAGTGAAGAATTTAAGCAAACCTATAGAAGGTCATCTTGCAAGTCATAAAATTGATGCGAAATTAAAAATATTTAAAGAATTTAAAGTAAAAGATATTTCTAAATATAATGAAGGCGATTTGATTAATGTAAATGTGTTTCAAGAAAACGATGTAGTAGATATTCATGGTGTATCAATAGGAAAAGGATTTCAAGGAACAGTGAAAAGATGGCATTTTAATGTGGGACCAATGGCTCATGGTTCGAAAAATCACAGGATACCTGGATCAATTGGTGCAGGAAGTGGGCAGTCAAGGGTATTGAAGGGTAAGAAGATGTATGGGCATATGGGTGACAGAAATGTTACTGTAAAGAGAATAAAAATAGTTAAGATAATGCCAGAAGATAATGTAATATTAGTAATGGGGTCAGTTCCAGGTAAGAAAAATAGTGTGGTAACTGTAACAGCTTAAGGTTCAAGGCGGAGGTAAATAAAGTGGTTATATTGCAAGTATATGATTTTAAAAAAGACCAGAAAGACATGATAGAAGTAAATTCTGATATCTTTGATGTGGTCGTAAAAAATGAAGTAATGCATCAAGTTGTGGAAGCATATTTAGCCGGTGGACGAACTGGAAGTGCTAATACAAAAAATAGGTCTGATGTTTCTGGTGGCGGGAGAAAACCTTGGAAACAAAAAGGAACCGGAAGAGCAAGGGCAGGTTCTACTCGATCTCCGCTATGGCGAGGAGGTGGCGTTATTTTTGGACCAACTCCACGTGATTTTGTGAAAAAGATAAATAAGAAAGTTAAACGGCTAGCTTTGAAAATGGCATTATCTGCTAAAAGAACCGAAACTTTAGTTGTTAGAGGATTTGAAATTTCAAATCCAAAAACGAATGAAGCAATAAAGTTGATGAAAAAGGCAGATATTAATAATTCATTGATAATAATGAATATGGTTAGTGACAATTTAGCTAGAGCAACCAATAATATAGCTGGAATAAAAGTAATAAGACCTAATGAAATTAATGTATACGAATTATTGAAATTTAAGAATATTTGTATAGATAGTGAAGCACTTTCAACTATTGATAAGGAGCTAACAAAATGAGTTGTATAATTAAACCATTAATAACGGAGAAAACGTCTCTACAGAAAGAGAATGGCAAGCTTTGCTTTAAGGTTAGAACTGATGCAAATAAGGTTCAAATTAAGCAAGAAATTGAAAAGACTTTCGGTGTGAAGGTTGATAAAGTCAACACCGTTAATGTATTGGGGAAATTTAAAAGAACTGGCAAAAGTATTGGAAGAACAAATGATTGGAAAAAGGCAATAGTGGTATTAAAGAATGATGAAAAGATTAAAGAGTACGAAGAGTTATTTTAATAAGAGGAGATATATATAATGGGAGTCAAGAAATTTAGGCCAACAAGCCCAGGAACACGTGCCAAGGTAATCTCGAATTATGATGAGATAACTACAACTGAGCCATGTAGCCAGTTATTAATAAAAAAACCAAATCGTGCTGGTAGAAATAATCAAGGAAAAATAACTGTTAGACATCAAGGCGGTGGAAACAAAAGAAGTTATAGATTGATTGATTTTAAAAGAGATAAGGATAACATACCTGCTAAGGTAGTAAGTATTGAATATGATCCAAATAGAACTGCAAGAATTGCATTATTAAATTATGTTGATGGCGAAAAACGTTATATTTTAGCTCCACTAGGATTAGGTGTGAATGAAATATTAATGAGTGGCGATAACGTGGAAATTAAAGTAGGTAATACATTGCCTTTAAAAAATATACCCGCTGGTTCAATAATTCATAATATTGAATTGTCTGCTGGTAAGGGCGGTCAATTAGTAAGAAGTGCAGGTGCGTCAGCGCAGTTAATGGCTAAAGAAGGAGACTATGCTGTAATTAAGTTAACCTCTGGAGAGCAACGCCTTGTCCGGTTAGAATGTAGGGCAACTATGGGGCAAATAGGAAATTTAGATCAAAGAAATATTAAAATAGGAAAAGCTGGAAGAAATAGATGGTTAGGTAAGCGACCGCAAGTTCGGGGCTCAGCAATGAACCCAGTTGATCATCCACATGGAGGAGGCGAAGGCTGCTGTCCAATTGGCAGGCCAAGTCCTTGTACTCCTGCTGGTAAACCAGCCCTTGGTTTGAAAACACGAAAACCAAAAAAACTTAGTTCAAAATTAATAATTAGACGACGTAAATAATGTAGGAGGCGTGCTATGGGACGATCAGTAAAAAAAGGACCTTTTGTTGATGATCATTTGATTAAAAAAGTCAAAGATATGCAACAAAGTGGAGAAAAGAAAATTATAAAGACATGGTCGAGGAGATCGACAGTGATACCAGACATGATTGGTCTAACATTTGCGGTTCATAATGGAAAGAAGCATATACCGGTGTTTGTATCAGACAATATGGTTGGCCATAAATTAGGTGAATTTTCTCATACTAGGACCTATCGTGGTCATGCAAAATCTAAAGTAAAAGAATAAGGGGTTAAGCTATGGAAGTAGTTGCAAAAGCAAAGTATTTAAGAATATCGCCAAGAAAAGTTAATAGAGTACTGGCCGTAATAAGAAATAAGGAAGTATCTGTAAGTATGAATATATTAAAATTACTTCCCCATGCTGCAGCACGAGTAGTTTTAAAGACATTGAAATCTGCCGTAGCAAACGCAAAGAATAATGCAGATCTAACAGTTGGTAATTTGGTAATTTCGCAAGCCATCGTAGGTGAAGGATTGCGTATGAAACGATTTCAACCTATGGCTCGAGGCAGTGCCGGTGCTATATTGAAACGAACTAGTAATATTACGATAGCTGTTAAGTCTAGGGAGGTAAAATAATGGGGCAGAAAGTTAACCCGGTAGGAATTAGATTAGGAATCAATAAAGAGTGGGATAGTGTCTGGTATGCTGATAAGAAATATAATAAGTTGATATTGGAAGACTATACAATTCGCGAGTTCATAAAAAAACACTTAAAAAAAGCAGGAATAGCTTCTATTCGGATTAAAAGAAGAGCTAAGCAAGTTGAGATAGATATATATTGTGCGAGACCAGGCTTGATAATTGGTAAAGGTGGTCAGGAATCAAGTAAAATCAAGGATCAAATTGAGGCAAAAATTCAACAAAAGGTTGCTTTAAACATCAAAGAGCAGGAAAAAGCTGAGTTAAATGCAGCTTTATTATCTCAGAGCTTAACAATACAATTAGAGCGACGGGTAGCTTTTAGAAGAGCAATGAAACAAATCGTAAATGTGGCTCTTAATGCCGGTGCACTAGGAATTAAAGTTTGTTGTTCAGGAAGATTAGCTGGAGCCGAAATTGCAAGACGAGAATGGTATAGAGAAGGAAGAGTGCCTTTGCAGACATTTAGAGCTGATATTGATTATGCCTTAGCTGAAGCTCATACAGTATATGGAAAAATAGGTGTTAAAGTATGGGTATACAAAGGTGATATTATCAAAGAAAAGGGCAAAGTTGAAGAAGTTTTAATCGAGGAGGCTATTTAATATGTTAATGCCCAAGAAAGTAAAATACAGAAAACCACATAGAGGTAGAAGATTAGGGATTGCAAAGGGTGGGACCGATATTGACTTTGGTGAATATGGTTTGCAAAGTGAAGAAAATGCTTGGATAACAAGCAAACAAATAGAAGCTGCAAGACGGGCAATCACTAGGTATATTAAGAGAGGTGGAAAATTATGGATAAGAATTTTCCCTGATAAAGCGGTTACAAAAATTCCAGCAGAGACCCGAATGGGAAAAGGTAAAGGTGCTCCGGAGTATTGGGTAGCTGTTGTTAAAAGAGGTAAAGTGTTATTTGAGTTATCTGGAATTAAGAAGGATCTAGCTGAAGAAGCAATGCGCTTAGCATCTCATAAGTTACCAGTAAAAACTAAGTTTATAAAAGGTACTGAGGAGTTTTAGAAATGACAACTGTAATAAATGATTTATTGAAAAGTGACAATAAGGAACTAAAGATTAAACTTGAAGAAAGATATAAAGAACTTATTATAATGAAGTTTAAACTGGCTGCAAGTCAGTTAAAAGACACTTCTATTATTAAGAAGACAAAGAAAGAGATAGCTAGAATCAATACCGTACTTAAAATGATGAATAGGGAGGATTAGTACCTTGGAACGAAATAATAGAAAAGAACGAATAGGCGTCGTTAAAAGTAACAAGATGGATAAAACCGTTGTAGTAGTTGTTAATACGCTAATAACACATCCTAAATACAAAAAAATTATAAAAAGAAACGCTTCTTTTAAGGCACATGATGAAGCAAATACTTGTAAAATTGGGGATAAGGTAAAAATTGTTGAAACTAGGCCATTAAGTAAAGATAAAAGATGGAGAGTTACTGAGATTATAGGTAAAGAATCATAAAAAAGTGAGGTTTATGCAATGATACAGACAGAGACGAGATTAACCGTTGCAGACAATTCTGGAGCAAAAGAAATACTATGCATGAAGGTACTTGGGGGAACTAGACGAAGATATGCGTATGTGGGAGATATTATTATTGGAGTTGTTAAAAAAGCAAATCCTAATATGGGAGTAAAGCGTAGTGAAGTAGTTAGAGCTGTTGTAGTTAGGACATGTAAAGAAATTAAAAGAAGTGATGGATCACTCATAAGATTTGATGATAATGCAGCTGTTATTATTAATCAGCAAGGAAACCCAAAAGGTACGAGAATATTTGGACCTGTGGCAAGAGAATTGAGAGATAAAAACTTTATGAAAATAGTTTCTTTAGCACCAGAAGTGATTTAAGATGAACTTTAAGCATACGGAGGAACAATGCTGTGAAAAATATTAAAAAGAATGACGAAATAAAGGTTATTAGCGGAAAAGATAATGGCAAAGTCGGTAAAGTTTTGCAAGTATTAAATGATAAAAAAATAATTGTTGAAAAGATAAATATGATTAAACGGCATATGAAACGAAGTCAAACTTTTCAGGGTGGTATAGTTGATAAGCCTGCTGCGATTGATATTAGTAATGTAGCTTTATTGTGCCCATCATGTAAAGAGATTACTCGAGTTGATAAATCAAAAGTAATAAATGGAGAGAGAGTAAGAAGCTGTAAAAAATGTAGAGAAATTATTGATAAAGCCTAGGAGGTATTAGTTCTGTGGATAGTATTGAAAAAATATATAAAGACATGATAAAAAAAGGTATGAAAGAAAAATATAACTATACTAATGTAATGGAAGTTCCGGTAATAAAAAAAATTACAATTAATAGAGGGTTGGGAGAAGCAGTAACTAACTCTAAAGCTGTTGAAGATTCCGTTGCAGAAATAATGAATATTACAGGTCAGCGTCCTATTATTACAAAGGCGAAAAAAAGTATTTCTAATTTTAAATTGCGACAAGGTATGCCAATTGGCGTAAAAGTTACTTTGCGTGGTAAAAGGATGTATGAATTTATTAGTAAATTAATAAATGTTTCGCTTCCTAAGATAAGAGATTTTCGTGGGATATCGTCCAAAGCATTTGACGGTAAAGGTAATTATACTATGGGTTTAAAAGAACAGATAATTTTTCCTGAGGTAAGATTAGATAAAATTGATAAAGTTCGAGGAATGAATATCACAATAACAACTTCAGCAAAAAGTGATGAAGAGGCTTATGAATTACTTAGAATAATTGGAATGCCTTTTAGAAAATAATTAAGAAATATTTAACAGAGGAGTGCACGACGTGACGAGAAAATGTTTATTACATAGAAAAGAAGATCCTAAATTTGATGTAAGAGCTCATAATAGATGTAAAATCTGTGGTAGGCCAAAAGGTTTTTTAAGACATTTTGGTCTATGTAGAATACATTTTAGAGAATTAGCACATGCAGGTAAGCTACCTGGCGTAAAAAAATCATCGTGGTAAGTTATGATAATGGAGGAATTTTAAATGAGTTTGACTGATCCAATTGCAGATATGTTAACAAGAGTAAGAAATGCTATTAAAGAGAGACATGAGAGCGTTGAGTTCCCAACGTCGAAGATTAAACTTGAAATAATTAAAGTATTAAAAGAAGAAGGCTTTATAAAGAAGTATGAACACAAAGTGAATGATAATAAAAAGTTTTTAAAAGTAATTTTAAAGTACGGTCCTAATAATGAAAAGATTATTGATGGTATCGACAGAATAAGCAAGCCTGGCAAAAGAGTTTATGTGAATAAAGATGATATTCCTAAAGTTTTGAATGGTTTAGGTATCTCTATATTATCTACTAACAAGGGTGTTATGACTGGTAAAAATGCGCGAATCGGTAATGTTGGTGGAGAGTTAATTTGCAAAGTATGGTAAGAGTGAAAGGGGACTAATAACGATGTCTAGAATTGGTAGAAACCCAATTGAGATCAAAAACGGAATAAGCATTAGTATTGAAAATACGATTGTAACTGTAAAAGGGGAAAAGGGTGAGATGCGGCTTGAGGTAAGTCCTTTGATAGTAGTTACGCAAGAAGATAACAAAATTATCGTATCTCGTACAAGTGATCTGAAAAAAGTAAAAGCTTTACATGGTTTATATAGAGCATTAATTGCGAATATGGTAAAAGGTGTTAGCGAAGGTTTTGAAAAAGCTTTAGAAATTAATGGCGTTGGATATAAAGTACAGAAAAAAGGTAAAGGATTATTATTATCATTAGGATATTCGCATCAGATAGATTATCCTGAACAAATTGGTATAGAATTTGTTATAGAAAATGATACTAAGTTTAAAATAGTTGGAATTGATAAAGCAAAAGTTGGACAGGTAGCAGCAGAAATTAGAGAGTTGAGACCCCCTGAACCATACAAAGGCAAAGGGATAAAGTATGCTAATGAAGTTATTCGAAGAAAAGCTGGCAAGGCAGGTAAAAAATAGAAAGGGTAGGTTTTAGTGATGGTATACAAAAAAAAGAAATCATTACGTGCAAAAAATATATTTGGAAGTTCTGAAAAGCCAAGGTTGTGCGTATATAGAGGTGTAAAAAATATTGGCGCACAAATTGTAGATGATGAAAAAGGAATAACATTAGCGTCTGCTTCAACTAACGAAAAAGATCTTAATAAATATCAATCTAATATTGAGGGTGCTGAAAAAATAGGAATTGCTTTAGCTGAGAGAGCAGTCAAAGCTGGAGTAACTAAAGTAATTTTTGATAGAAGAGATTATATTTATCATGGAAAAATTAAAGCCCTTGCTGATGCAGCACGAAAAGGCGGACTGGATTTTTAAATAATTAAGATGAGCGTTGGAAGGAGACACTGTATTAATGAAACAAAATATTATGGCAAAAGTTAAAAAAGAATTAGCTGCAGAAACAATCGAAAAAGTAGTTCAGATAAAAAGAGTTAATAAGGTAGTTAAAGGTGGGAAACGTTTAGCTTTCAGGGCTACGGTAATAGTTGGCGATCAGAATGGTGGCGTTGGAGTTGGGATTGGAAAAGCGACTGAGGTTCCAAGTGCAATTAAAAAAGCTATAGATTCAGCTAAAAAAGGAATATTCGGTATAAATGTAACTGGTGAAACAATACCGCACGAAATAACAGGAGAGTTTAATGCCTCAAAAGTTTTTCTTAAACCTGCGCCTAAAGGAACCGGTGTTATTGCTGGGGGTGTAGTTCGAATAATTCTTGAATTAGCTGGAATAAAAAATATAGTAGCTAAATCGCAAGGTTCGGGAAATGCAATTAATTCTGCAAGAGCTACTCTTGATGGATTATTAAAATTAAAAAATGCGCAAGAAATTGCAAATTTAAGAGGCAAGGAAATATCAATTAAATATGTTGGTGATGATAAAATTACAACCTTTAAGCCTCAACAGGAAACCGTTAAACGAGAAGACGAACGAGAAACAAGAAAACATGAAAAAATTGAAGAAAAAACAAAGAGGACGGAAGTTCGAGAAACTACAAATGTACCAGTTGTGGAAACAGCTATAGAAGAATAGTTTCAGATAGTAATATATTATTCATCGCCTGATAACAGATAAAAAGAATATTACTATATAAGTAATATATAAAGGAGATCACGTAAAATGGTTAGATTAGAAGATTTGAAACCTGCAGAAAAATCAAAAAAAAACAGGAAACGTGTAGGTAGAGGAAATTCGTCAGGCACCGGAGGAACTGCAGGCCGAGGACATAAGGGTCAGATGAGTCGATCTGGATCATCAACAAGGCCAGGATTTGAAGGCGGACAGACTCCCTTGTATAGACGGGTACCGAAAAGTAGAGGGTTTAATAATATTTCAAAAAAGGATTACGCAATTGTTAATCTAGCTGACTTGGTTGATTTACCAGCGGGTGCAGAAATTACAATTGAGTATCTGAAAGATATTAAGATGGTGAATAACAATTACAAATTATTAAAGATTTTGGGTAACGGTGAAATTAATACAAAACTTTCAATTAAGGCACACAAGTTTAGTAAGACAGCTTTAGAAAAATTAGACAAGGTAAGTGCAAAGGTTGAAATTTTGAAATGATATCTAATATAAAAAATTTGTTTAGAATTAAGGAATTAAGAAATCGTGTTTTCTTTTCTTTATTAATAGTCATAGTATATCGAATTGGATCACATATACCTATAGCAGGAGTTGATCAAACCGCTTTGGATAATTTGTTTGGTCAGGGTGGTTTTTTTGGATTTGTCGATTTGTTTTCTGGCGGCTCTTTAAGAAGGTTTTCAATATTTGCATTAGGAATAATTCCTTATATAAATGCTTCAATAATAATGCAGTTACTCACAGTTGTAACCCCTCAACTAAAAGAAATGATGGAAGAAGGGGAATTAGGTAGAAAAAAAGTACAACAGTATACTCGATATTTAGCCATAGTGTTAGCCTTTTTACAAGCACTTGCGATGTCAGCTGGATTTCGGTCAATATTATCACCTGATACTAGTTTTTCCGTGTTTATGTTTACTTCTGTTTTTTCGCTTGTTGCTGGTACTTCCCTAGTAATGTGGTTAGGTGAGTTGATAACTGAGAGAGGTATTGGAAATGGTGCGTCGATTATTATTTTTGTTGGAATAATTTCTATGATTCCCTCTTATATTCTTAGTACTTATAGCTTAGTTCTTGGTGGCGCAAGTATTGTTAGTGTTGTTTTTCTATTACTAATTTTTTGCGCAGTTATCGTCGGGATAATTATAGTACAAGAAGGGCAGAGAAAGATTCCTGTTCAGTATACTAAGCGAATTGTAGGCCGCAAAGAACATGGTGGACAAAATACATATATACCTTTGCGTATTAATCAAGGGGGCGTGATTCCTATAATATTCGCTTCTTCCGTTTTGGCATTTCCTGCAACTTTAGCACAGTTTATTTCTCCGTTAAGGTTTCTTTCGGACTGGTTTAATCCTGGTGGTGCACTTTATATGTTGTTTTTTGCAGGGTTAATATTCTTTTTTACCTATTTTTATACTGCAATTACATTTAACCCAGTAGAGCTTGCTGACAATATTAAAAAGTATGGAGGCTTCATCGTAGGTGTAAGACCTGGAAGAGCAACCGCTGATTATCTTGAAAAAATAATTAGCAGACTGACATTGGTTGGCGCCGTTTTTTTATCGATCATAGCAATAACTCCTATGTTAGCTGCTAATATTACCAATGTAACAAGTTTTATTGGTTTAGGTGGAACGGCACTCTTGATTATGGTTGGAGTCGCAATAGATTTAATGAAACAGATAGAAACACATTTCGTAACAAGGCAGTATGATGGTATGCTTGAGTAGAAAGGATCCAATATGTCAATAAAGATAATTTTAATAGGTGCTCCGGGTTCTGGAAAAGGAACCCAGGCTAAGAAATTAAAAGATATGACTGGTTGCTTGCATATAGCAACTGGCGACATTTTGAGGGAAGCAATAAGAAGTAATTCAGAATTAGGAATTAAAGCGAAGGATTACATCGATAATGGAAAGTTAGTTCCTGATAATATTATTATTGACATGATGAAGGAAAAGCTTCAATCAATTAATTCAATTACAGGCTTTATACTAGATGGATTCCCTCGGACAATACCTCAGGCTAAGAGCCTCGACAATATTTTGGAAGAAATTGGAATAAAGTTAGATAAAGTTGTTTATATAGATGTTAGTCTTGATGAGATAGTAAAAAGAATGGCAGGAAGACTTACCTGTCCAACGTGTGGCAAATCTTATCATAAAATATTTAATAAGCCAAAACAGGATAATTTGTGTGATGTAGATGGGGCTGAATTAATTGTTCGAGAAGATGATAAAACTGAAGTTGTTATTGGTAGATATAATACCTTTGAATCTCAGACCGAACCATTAATAGAGTATTATGATAAAAATAAAATGCTTGCAAGTATCGATGGTGAAAAAGACATAGATGAGATATTTACAAATATTGTAAATAAATTAAAACTATAAATTTTCATTTGCAAATAATAAAAAAAGCTGATACAATTCTACCTCGTCATAAGAATATATTTAATGAATTAAGAGATAAATAATGAAAAAAGATATAATTGAAGTTGAAGGAAAGATTGTAGAGACTATGCCTAACGCAATGTTTAGGGTAGAACTTGATACAGGACAAGTAATACTAGCTCATGTGTCAGGGAAGATAAGAAAGAACTTTATTAGAGTGTTATTAGGGGATAGAGTAAAGATAGAGTTGTCACCTTATGATTTAACTAAAGGCAGAATAACCTATAGAATTAAATGATTTTATTATGGTGGTGTAAAAATGAAAGTAAGAGCTTCAGTAAAAAAAATTTGTACAAAATGTAAAATGTTGAGAAGGCACGGAGTATTACGTGTAATATGTGAAAATCCTAAGCATAAACAAAGACAAGGGTAGGAGGAAAGATTGTGGCGAGAATAGCTGGTGTAGACCTTCCAAGGGATAAGCGAATTGAAATAGCACTAACCTATATATATGGGATTGGTGTAAGAACAAGCCAAAAGATATTAAGAGATAAAGGAATTAATCCAGATCTTAGGGTTAAGGATTTAACAGAAAATGAAGCTGTAAAACTTCGAGAAGCTGTTAGTGAATATAAAATTGAGGGTGATTTAAGACGCGATGTGTCGATGAACATAAAACGTCTTATTGAAATAGGCAGCTATAGAGGGCAAAGGCATAAGAAGAATTTACCTTCCAGAGGTCAAAGAACTAAAACAAATGCTCGAACACGCAGGGCTGGTAAGAGAAAAACAGTTGCTGGAAAGAAGAAAGTAGCTAAGAAGTAAATGAGGACTGATAACTGATTTGAGCAAAAAGGAGAAATGGAATGGCTGAGAAAACTGTAAAAGTAAAAAAGAAAAAAATAAAAAAAGTTGTAACCACAGGTATCGCAACTATTAAATCCACATTTAATAACACTATTATCTCGATAACCGATATGAATGGAAATGTAATTTCATGGGGAAGTGCTGGTACTGTTGGGTTTAAAGGTACAAAAAAAGGAACTCCATTTGCCGCACAGTCAGCAGCTGAACTTGCATCTGAGAAAGCAAGAGAATTGGGAGTAAAAGCTGTAGATGTGCTTGTTAAAGGTCCTGGTGCAGGTCGAGAGACTGCAATCCGTGCGATACAAGCTTCAGGGATAGAAATAATGTCGATCAAAGATGTAACGCCTATACCGCATAATGGATGTAGGCCACCAAAAAGAAGAAGAGTTTAATGGTTTTTGAAAGGAGATATTAATGGGAAGATATTTAGGACCAGTATGTAAATTGTGCCGAAGAGAAGGAGAAAAGCTTTTTTTAAAAGGAAGTCGATGTGAATCTCCTAAGTGTTCGGTTGTAAAAAGAGCATTTCCACCAGGAAAGTCTGCTGCAGTAAGAAAGAAGCAATCTGAATATGGAATAAGGTTGCGTGAGAAACAAAAAGCAAAAAGATTTTATGGATTGTCAGAGAAACAGTTCAAAAATATGTATGATAGAGCAGTTCTTAAAAAAGGCATTAAGGGAGAGAATTTTCTAAGATCATTAGAGCTAAGGTTTGATAATGTAATAACAAGGCTTGGCTTGGCAAGTTCTCATAATCAAGCTAGAACATTAATAAGGCATGGGCATTTCATGATTAATAATGTTAAAGTGGATATACCTTCTTATGAACTTAAAGAAAAATTTGTTATCTCAATTAATGAAAAAAGCAAACCTCAGTTTTTGGGTGCTCTTGAATCAATTAGCAAGAAAAAATTAGCAAATTGGCTAGCGTTTGACATTAGTAAACAAGAGGGAATTATTACGAAAGAACCAGTGAGAGTAGAAATGGATGTGCCAGTTAACGAAAGACTTATCGTAGAATATTATTCGAGATAATTTAAGGAGGAATATTAGAGTGGGAAAACAGTCCTGGGTAAAATTTTTTTCGGAAGCACCAAATTATGGTAAGTTCATAGCAGAGCCTTTAGAAAAAGGATATGGTATAACGCTTGGAAACTCTTTAAGAAGAATACTTTTGTCTTCTTTGGAAGGTGCGTCCATAACTGCAATTCAGATTGAAGGCGTAAGTCATGAATATGAACAGATAAAAGGTGTCGTAGAGGATACCCTTGACATAATTTTAAATATTAAGGGAATTATTGTAAAATCGCACTCTGATACTGCCAAAGAATTGACGATAAGCGTAAAGGGAAAAACTGACGTAACTGCAAAAGATATAGAACATGATGATGAAATTGAAATTATTAATCCAGAACAACATATTGCAACGCTTAATGAAACCGCTAAGTTTAATGTTAAATTGTGGGTTGAAAAGGGTAAGGGATACGTTCCTGCCGAGGGTAATAAAAATGCAAGTCAGTCTATAAATGTTATCCCGATTGACTCGGATTTTTCACCGGTCAAGAAGGTGAATATCGATGTTCAGAACACTAGAGTTGGGAAGCAGACTGATTTTGATAAATTAGTACTAGAAATATGGACCAATGGCAGTATATCGCCTGAAAAAGCAATTAAAGATAGTGCTGAACTCTTAATCGATAATTTCAAAATGTTTATAGAATATAATAAAAAGCCTCAAGATGCCATTCCTCTAGAAGAAAAAGCGGAGGAAGCAAAAGCCGGTACTTTAGACTTAACCATTGAAGATTTGGAATTATCTGCTAGATCATCAAATTGTTTAAAAAAAGCAGGGATTAATACTGTAAGAGAGCTTCTTGAAAAAGATATGAAAGATTTGATGCAGATTAAAAACTTTGGTAAAAAGTCAGCTGATGAAATTAATGAAAAATTAGCTCAATATGGGTATAAGCTAAAAGATGAATCTAATGAAGAGATGAATGAAATTTAAAGGAGTATTCGTATGAGGCACAGGAAAGGTATTACAAAACTTGGAAGACCGACAGATCAAAGAATAGCTTTATTGAGGAACTTGGTTATATCATTGATTCAGTATGGTAAAATTGAGACGACTGAAGCAAAAGCTCGTGAAGCTATTAAAATGGCAGAAAGAGTTATTACGTTAGGAAAAAATAAAAGCGTATCGTCTATTCGAAATGTTTTAAAAATAATTCCTCACAAGGAATCAGTGAAAAAAATATTTGATGAAGTAAGCATTAATTATAAAGATAGAAATGGTGGCTATATTCGAATAACAAAAACAAGACTTAGACAAGGCGATGCTACTCAAATGGCAGTTATAGAACTAATAAAAGATTAAGTATGAATGTAAAGCTTATTGTTAGTTATGACGGAACTAGCTATAGGGGTTTTCAAAGACAGACGAGATGGTCTAATACGATACAAAATGTATTAGAAGAGTGTATAACGAAGATATTTGAAAAAAAAATAAATGTTTGTGGATCAGGAAGGACCGATGCAGGAGTTCACGCAATCGGCCAGGTGGTTAACTTTAGTATTGATACAAAAATTCCAGTAATTAAGATTCCTGAATTAATGAATAAAAGGTTGCCATTTGATATTAGAATAGTAGATGCTCAGCAAGTGAGGAGTGCATTTAACGCAAGAATCGATGCGAAGAGAAGAGAATATCGGTATTTATTCTACAAGGGCAATTGTGAATTTCCTGGTATTGACAGATTTTGTTGGAAACTTGATAATTTATTTGATTTAAAAATCGCCGCAGAACTATGTAGTAACCTTATGGGAACAAAAGACTTTAATGCATTTATGAGTTCGGGATCAAGTGCAGCAACAACAGTAAAAACAATATATAATTGCAGTATTCAGAAAGTTAACGAGTTTAATTGGATCTTTAGTAAAGGTAATTTTCAATTATATGAATTAACAGTGGAAGCGAATGCTTTTTTGTATAATATGGTAAGAATAATAGTAGCAAATATAGTAAGGGTAGCAACGGGACAAGAGGATAAGCACAATTTCTTAGAAATTTTAGAGAGTAAAAATAGGAAATTAGCCGGAAAAATGGCACCAGCTAATGGATTATACTTAACAAAAGTAACTTATTGATAGAGGAAGGGAATTTTAAATGAGAAATACAAAAACATTTTCAGCAAAACCGGATAGCGTAGATAAAAAATGGTATCTGGTTGATGCAAAAGGAAAAACTCTTGGAAGATTAGCATCACAAGTTGCAACTATTCTTCGGGGTAAAAATAAGCCTGAATTTACACCATCTATGGACACAGGTGATTATGTCGTAGTAATAAATGCAGAAAAGATAAGCGTTACCGGGAGAAAAGAAACAGATAAAATGTATCACCGTTATACAGGTTATGCCGGCGGAATAAAGACAGAATCTTTAATAACGATGAGAAAGAAACATCCTGAAAACATTCTTATGATAGCTGTAAAGGGGATGCTGCCGAAAAGTCCTATTGGAAGTAAGATGCTTAAGAAGTTAAAAGTATGTGCTGGAGAAAATCATTGTTATACTGCACAAAAACCACAAATGATTGAACTATAACGAATTTTTGGTGAGAGTTGAAGGGAGAGCCTGATGAGTGAAAAATTATTAAAAAAAGTGGATAATAAAGAGGGAAGTGCTCATAAAGTAAAATATTATGGTACTGGCAGAAGAAAAAGTTCTGTTGCAAGAGTATGGATATTACAGGGAAAAGGTAATATCAGCGTAAATGATAAACCTGTTAACGATTATATAGTTCGAGAGATGTTAGCGGAAAATCTAAAATTACCATTAAAGATAACGAATAACATGAATAGCTATGATGTTATTGCCTTTGTAAAAGGTGGTGGAATGGCTGGACAAGCTGGAGCTATAAGACATGGAATTACACGAGCATTATTAACCGTGAATCCTGATTTCAGAAAAATGTTGAAGCGAGAAGGATTAGTAACTCGAGATCCACGCGAAAAAGAACCTAAAAAGTATGGTCGTAAAAAAGCTAGAAAAGGCTTTCAATATAGAAAAAGATAAAATTATATATAAGATTCAACATGAAAAAGGCGCTCGAAGGAACGTCTTTTTTCATTTATTATTAATATTATTGTTCATCGGTAAATAGATATAGAAGATGTCAGTGCATACTAAACTTTTCCAACAAATTGCTAAATTGACAAATAAATAATTAAGATTTAAAATTAAATTGTTACAAAAATCACAATATATTTAAAGAGGGGAATCATATGTCAAGAATATATAACTTTAGCGCAGGGCCAGCTATGCTTCCGTTAGAAGTTTTGGAACAGGCAGCAAATGAAATGGTTGATTATAGTGGATCTGGTATGTCAGTATTGGAAATGTCACACCGTTCAAAACCATTTGAGGCTATAATTAATCAAGCCGAATCTTTACTTCGAGAAATCATGAACATTCCTGCAAACTATAAGGTTTTATTTTTACAAGGTGGAGCCTCATCACAATTCTCAATGATCCCTCTCAACTTATTTGGAAAGGTCAGAAAAGCAGATTATATCCTTACGGGAGAATGGGCTAAAAAGGCTATTCAGGAAGCAAAGCGATATGGGGAAATAAATATAGTTGCTTCATCTAAAGATAAAAACTTTAATTATATACCGCCAATAGATAAGTCAAACTTTGATTCGGAAGCAGCATACTTTCATATCACAACAAATAATACCATTTATGGTACTGTTATGAGGGACGTCCCTGAAACTGGAGACGTACCTGTTGTTGCAGATATGTCGTCTAATATTCTGTCGGAAGAAATTGATGTTAAAAAATTTGGTCTTATTTATGCAGGTGCACAGAAGAATATTGGACCTGCTGGTGTTACGATTGTTATAATTAGAGATGATTTAATTGGAAATGCCTTAGAAATAACACCGACGATGTTTAATTACCAAACGCATGTTGAAACAAATTCGCTCTATAACACTCCTCCAACTTATGCTATTTACATTGCCAAATTAGTATTTGAATGGATAAAAAACAAAGGCGGAGTTAAGTCGATAGCTAAAATTAATAATGAGAAGGCAAAAATGCTCTATGGCGCAATTGAAACGTCTAGTCTTTTTAAATTGACAGTCCCGAACCCAGCACATCGCTCAATAATGAATATTCCTTTTGTGCTTCCAGAGAAGGACCTTGAGGAAAAGTTTATTAAAGAAGCTGCAGCTTGCGGTTTGACAACATTAAGAGGTCATCGATCGGTTGGTGGGATGAGAGCGAGTATTTACAATGCTATGCCAATGGAAGGGATCAAAGCCTTAGTTGAGTTTATTAATGAATTTGACAAAAATAATAAATAGAGAAAGGTGCTATTGAATGTTTAAGATACAGACCCTTAATAAGATTTCATCTTTAGGTATACTGAGAATGTCCCCAGACACTTACGAAATAGCATCAGAATTTAGTAACCCTGATGCAGTGTTGGTAAGAAGTTTTAAAATGAATGATATGGAGTTTAATGCTAATTTAAAGGTTATAGGACGGGCTGGCGCAGGAGTTAACAACATTCCAGTTAGTCGCTGTACCGACAAAGGTATTGTAGTCTTTAATACTCCGGGAGCGAATGCTAACGCAGTAAAAGAACTAGTTTTGTGTGGTATGTTCTTAGCTTCAAGAAAAATTGTTGACGGGATAAATTGGGGCAAAACGCTCGAAGACCAAGGTGCCGAAGTCACGAAGATTGTTGAAAAAAACAAAGAACAGTTCGGTGGGAATGAAATCAAAGGAAAAACATTAGGACTAATTGGCCTTGGTGCCATTGGTACAATAGTTGCAAATGATGCCATTGAACTTGGAATGAATGTACTTGGTTATGATCCGTTTATTTCTGTTGATAAAGCGTGGCAGCTTTCAAGTAAAGTTAAGAAAGCAGCTGGACTTGATAGCCTATTAGCTAATTCCGATATTATTTCAGTCCATATGCCTTTGACTGATGATACTAAGAGTATATTAAACAGAGAAAAATTTGCACTGATGAAAAAAGGTGTAAAAATAATGAACTTTTCCAGATCAGAAATTGTTAATAACAATGACCTGAAAGTTGCGATTAAAGATGGAATTGTTGGTTGTTATGTTACTGATTTCCCTTCAGATGATTTATTGAATGTTCCTGGAATTATTTGTATTCCTCATCTAGGAGCTTCCACGCAGGAAGCTGAAGATAACTGTGCTGTTATGGTTGTCGATCAAGTAATGGATTTTTTAGAAAATGGAAATATTATTAATTCGGTTAACTTCCCAACTTGTTATTTAGAAAGATCTACTGGTGGATCTCGACTGGTTATTTCTAACAAAAATATACCTGCCATGGTTGGTCAGATATCAACCATATTAGCTGACGCAAAATTTAATATTATTGAAATGATAAATAAAAGCCGAAATGAGATTGCCTATACAATGGTAGACGTCGAAGGAAAGGTACCTGAAGAGGTTGTTTCTAGCTTACGTTCAATCAATGGTGTTATTAGTGTAAGAAATATTTAGCATTACTATTATTTATCAATTATAGCCCGCTTGATGCGGGCTTATATTTCTTGAAATAATTTACCTTTCGATAGTCTAATAAAATCTGTCCAAGAAATAATAGAAATCTAAATTGGTTCTTTTTCGATAGTAAGTTTGGCGCAAAAGAACATGTCATCCTATCCTTCAGGAAGCTTGAACTATTACTTCCTGTATGTAGATTTTTTGTAAAATAGTTGATAGCCTTTTTTTCTTCAGCTATAAATCGGTGCTCTATACAGAAATTATTAACTATTTCTAACCATAGAAATAATTTGTTCTTTTTACAATACGCGGATACCTCCGGTAAATAACTAACGTTGAATTTTGTCGTGAAGTAATAAACAATAGGCTGTATACCACAGGATTTAAGTTGATCTATGTTTGTTAAAAGCTTTTTGTAGGCATCTTTCTTTCCTACCATTTCGTCATGCTCATTTTCGTCAAAGCTTAAGAAATAGGCAAAAACATTGGTATTTAGCAAAGATGAAATATTATCTGGTAGCATTAATAGTGGTGTAAATATGTTGACAATTCGTTTTCTTTTAAGGAGAGTATCTAATATTTGGGGCAGATGCGGTGATAAGAGCGGATCCCCACCAATAAGGTTAATAATCGGAAATTTTGGTATTATTGAAGATTGCGGTGCGTTTGGTATTTGAATCTCATTGTCTGGCGGGTTAGGATTTGCAGCGCAAAATGGACAGTTAAGCTGACATTTTTCAAAAATAACGCTGGTTGCATACAGACTTAAGTTCTGCTGATTCATAAGTGGCAGTTCAATTGGTTGATACAATTCTGTCTGAAATATTATTACTTATTTTCGTCCGCTACTTTTTTATAGTAGCTGACCAGTTGTTTCATATAACTGCTTATCTCGTATTTCGATGCAAGAGTGTCGGATTCTATCTGCCATTTTTTAAAGAACTCTCTGTCACCGAAAAGTTTCTTAATAATTTCAGTAAAATCAGTTGCGTTTTTACCTTTTAGATAATGAGTAAACAATGAGCTAGGATACTCGACATTATCTCTAAGAACGAGCGGGAGCTTGACCGAGCTTGCCTCGATCGTTGCAAAAGCAAAATTCTCTTGAAATGATGGCATGAAGTAAACATCAGCCATGGCGTAATAGCTTGGCATATCATCGAAATCGACAGCTCCGGTAAAAATGACATTTTTAGGAGCATTTTCAACCGCTGTAGTTAAACTATTGAAATCTGCAGTTAGTTTTCCGTATGGACGGCCTCCAACCCATACAAAAATTATGTCTTTAAGGTTTTTTGCCGCTTCTAGAAAATCATAAATACCTTTTCTTGGCTGTATCTGTCCAACGCATAGGACAACGAAGTCTTCTTTTTTAATATTAAGCTTCTGTCTGAACTTGTCTCGTGATTCATTATCAGCTTTAAATTTTACTCGGTTTACGCTGTTACAGAGAACGTTAATCTCAGTTTTGATTCCGATTTTCTCTAGCTCAGTCTTAACAACGGGAGATACAGCTATTATCATTCTAGCCCTGCTGTAAACGTATTTCAGATACCACTTTGCCATAGGCCGCCAGAGTTCGCTGAGAATGAGGCTTCCAATGAATGAATCTGGAACGACATGTGCTGAAACAAGTAATTTGTTTTTATACTTGAATGATTTCAGGATATATTCAAAGCCAATAGTATGAGAATGAACTACGTCATAGTTGTCACCTTTGCCATTGACGGTAAGTTCTATGTCATTAATTTTTTTAATAGATTCGACAGACTCCAGGTAGGCGGTATATACACCGTTCGCAGTACCAATAAACTTTTCTGCAATAAGATTGAGTTTCATACGCTTTTCCCTCCCTAATGAGATATTATTATACTATTGTAGCACTTTAATAATTTTTCTGTCATATTTTCTGCGGACCATTCATCAGCGCGATGTGTTGCTTCCTCTGATTTTTGCTCCAGAAGGACTGGGTTTTGCAGCAGGTCAACTATTTTATCTGAAAACTTAGAGACGTTATCCGGGGTTAAGATGCCCCCGTAGTTACCTTGCAGAACATCTGATACACCCATCGCGTCAACAGCAACCACAGGTGTTCTCATCGACATAGCTTCAATAAGGACCAAGCCCTGCGTTTCTGTCGTAGAGGCGAAGATAAAGATATCTGACATTCTCACTATACTAAAAACAATTTTCCGGTCGACATAGCCTGTAAACGTAATATTATCTTGTATCTGAAGCTTTTTTGCCAATTTCTGGAGGGGAATTTTTTCAGGACCATCCCCAACAATAATGAGCTGGGTATTTTTTACGGAGATCAATATACTTGGCATGGCATTAATAAGAAATTCTATGTTTTTTTCTTTGCCAAGTCGGCCAACAAAACATAAGAGCCTTCGATTGGTCGGGATATTGTATTGCTCTTTCAATGCGTCTGCTTTCACAAGCAAGGAAGTATCTATGGATTCTATTCCGGTTGGGATTATTTCTATCGGTGAAGCAACCCCGTATTCTTTTAGTTCCTCCAATATTTTAGCTGAAGGAACGATAATCAGGTCACATAGATTGCAATATCGTTTACTAGCCCATTTGACAACATTTTTAAAAACTTCGCCTTCAAGTTTAATGTAATGGAGATATTCAGTGAACAAGGTATGGTAGGTGTGCACAAGGGGTATTTTATATTTTTTGCTGAGATAAGCCGCAAGTAAACCCATGGAAAACGGTGTTTGGCTATGAATAATGTCTATTTTTAGCCGGTCGAATTTGTTGAGTATTCGAGAGTATGGGAAGACCAGTCTGTGTTCCCGTTGGAATGGATATGTAACCGAATTAAATCTAAAAACTCGCTTCAGCCTTTTGTTCTCACCTGGGAGCATCGGCGCAAAAATAAACACTTTGTGCCCTTTTTTTTCAAGTTCTTTTCGAAAAATTTCTATGGAAGTTACAACTCCGTTAATCTGGGGTTTATAGGTATCGGTGAATATTGCTATTCGCATCGTTAATTAAAGAGTCCTTGCTTTCGGAATTATAACATTTATTAGACCGACAATCAGTACTAGGATCCCTAATGAGTAGAATACCATGGAAGTGCTCAAAATGTTAGCAAGATAGCCACCAATAACTACCGGAATGGTAAATGCTGAGTTAACAATCATGTTTTGTATCCCAAAAACTCTTCCTCGAACATGCTTTGGTGTTTTTGCCTGGATCGTTGTTTGAATCGGAATAGTAATATATCCGTTACCTACGCCAAGAAAGAAAATGAGTACTAAAGCCATAATAACTGTATTGGTATACGATAGAAATATTAAAATAATGCCGGTTATCAAGAATCCGATGGAAATTAGTATTCCTCTTTTTAGTTCATTGAAAATATTTATGGTAATTATTCCAAAAAACATTCCAACTCCTGATAATGCAATAAAGTAGCCGAAATATGTTTTTTGAATGCCTATAATAGAGGCTACAAAATCTATTGCCAATTCACTTAATATCGCCAGGACCGTTGTAGCTACAAAAAGGTTAAATAGAGTTATTCTTACAATGAAATTTCTTCTAATGAATTCCAACCCTAAGGTAAGGTCTTTTATTATTTGTTGATAGCTGTGTTCTGCACAAGTTGAATATTCCGGGAAATGCATTAATGACGCAATAATTGCGGCTATTGCATAAAATATCGCGGTAAAGACATACATATTTTCTAGTGTTAGCTGGAAGAACGCCAAGACCGGGATTAATGCAAATCCAACTACTGTCGATCCCATCCAGGTTACCATAAATAACGAGTTTGCAGCAGTAAGATCTTTCTTCTTAACAAGAAGGGGAATTGAACTGGTTTCAGCTGGAAGGAAAAACTGGGCAACCGTAAAGATTAAAAAGCTGACAATAAATAAATAGACGAGGGAATTGGTTGTAAATGGCAGGAAAATAAATATCGATATTAGTACAATTCTTATGAGATTCGATACGACCAGAATCATTTTTTTCTTCCACCTATCAACATATACGCCGGCAATTAAGCTGAATATCAGTGCGGATATCCCGAATGAGAGCATAGGAATTGCTAACCCTAGCTTATTTGTTGTTAGATTATGTACTTGGAGAAGCAATACTCCCACCAACATTCTATCAGCAAGCTGTGAGAACGTTTGTGAGAACCAGAGAAGTAAAAAATCTTTAGTCTTAAAAACTTCTTTAAAACTTTGCATAATGGTCACGAATAATTATAGAGAATTTTATCGAATTCATCATCAGTATTTATATTGTCTCCTGTTCCAAATCCTTCAATTTCCAGAAACTTTTTTTGAAATAATCTTTTTATTTTATCATAGTCTGTATGAAGTGTTAATAATTTAAGTAGTTCGCTTAAAAGATTATATAATTCAGTTGATTTCAATGCCGGTAAGGTTATTTTATTTATTGTTCTAGCCATATATGATGCAAGTATTATTTTGTCGAAGTTTTTGTGGATATCATAATAATTTTCTATAATATCGGCCTGATTAATTATATCGAAGGTCTTTCCTTCAGATAGAATAAAATTGTTACGGCAGAATAATTCTATACGTCCAGACAACTTGCTTTTTGTTTTTCGGCTGCCTTTAGCTATTGATTGTATCTTTCCATAATCCTTTGAATAAATAATAACTATTTTGTCTGCTTCACCTAATGGGGTGATCTTGGTAATTATGCCTTCAGTTTTATATAACATTTTACCTTATACTATTTATTTTTCATATACTGAATACTTGATGATGAAAAAATAAATAATTAATTGCGAATAATATTGCATACTTCTTTCGTGTAGATACTAGCATTACACTGAAATAGTTGTACCCTAATGTAGCATATTTTGATTTTATTTTAAAGAGTTCTTGCTTTTTAGACAGTAGTTCTAATTATAAAGAGCAAAGGTTAACAGAAATAGTTAGTGAGTTAAAAAAATAAACAGGCTAGCATCAAGTAATCATAAAAAAACATCTCCA